>CAYPOB010000029.1:0-11982 GCA_964412405.1 uncultured Methanocellales archaeon
CAAGGCTTACCTTGTCCCGCTGCATCAATTCGTCATCAACATTTATAATATATGCTTGGGAGATAATGATAGTAGCATGGAAGCCATCAATTTAATCTGCAAGGATGAGCCAGGCGTGTTGAGAGATATCACGGGCGTCGTGGCAAGACACAGCGGCAACATCCAATACACCCAACAGTTCATTATCGAACGGGGCATTCATCGAGAAAATGCATCCATCTATATGAAAGTTGACGATATCGGGGATATAGATGCACTCGCAGCGGATTTGAATTCACTGGACGCCGTGTTCGAGGTTATGGCCCACCCATCCTTTGAAGAAATATTTGGGTCAAGAGTTATCATCATCGGCGGTGGCGCACAAGTAGCACAGGTCGCAATGGGTGCGGTCAATGAGGCGGACCGGCATAATATTCGGGGCGAAAAAATTAGCGTTGATACGATTCCACTGGTCGGAGAGGAGGCAGTTGCAGATGCCATAAACGCCATAGCACGCCTTCCTCGGGCGGCCATCCTGGTTCTGGCGGGGGCGCTCATGGGTGGACGAATTACCGAGGAGGTCAAGAAACTGCGTGAAAGTGGAATCCCTGTCGTTGCGTTGAATATGGCGGGCAGCGTGCCAGACGCGGCAGACCTGGTCGTGAGCGACCCAATACAGGCCGGGACGTTTGCAGTGATGCATGTGGCAAAGACAGCGGTATTCGATATCAATAATATAAAGGGACGGCGATTTTAAAAAAATTTCGAAAGCAGCGAACTCTCTGTTCTGCATAATTCCATAAATCCACAAGAACTGCACTGTGCTTTTTCTGAGCGCTCTGGAAGTGCACCATCTTTTATCTTTTTCACCTTGTCTAAAATTTGCAGGACTTTTCTGCGATCGGCATGTCTGATATTCGCCTCGCGGAATTCCCCATAACGGCAATATTCGACGAGGGCGCGCCTTACTATCGTATCAAATTCCTCTTCGATGAGGATTGCATATGCGGTCAGCTGTAGTTTGTCGTTCTTCCAGATTCCATATTCAGGTTTGTTACCAGTTTTGATAATAGATGGAAAAAGCTCACCATCGATTTGTATTATCTTATCTGGACACCCCGTCATGTCGAAACGCTTGGAATATAATTGATGCTGCACCTTCCACGGCGTAATCTGCTGGATTAACATCTCCCAAGAGTTGTCAATGCCTTTTTCAAGACCTGTGGCTATTATTTCAACATCGATTTTTGATTTATATTCCTCGAGTTGTACCTCGGATATATCCTTCAGTTCATTTCGATATATGGTCTGAATCCTATTTGCCACTTCATCCAATTGGATAGCCAGCACACCCGAATAAGGGACCCCGACAAGTTCAGACTCCTTCTTAAGAAAGACTTCCTTCGGAAGACCTTCGGTTTGAAACAGCGATGGAAACTGGAATGCAAGCTCTTTGAGCAGCAGGCGTTCGATGTGTTCAGGAGTGATGACCTCATTGCGTTCGTGTCCGCGAGACGTAAAATAAACCTGGCGCGGACATGATAGGTATAATCTCAAATCAGAAACTCTTATCGTCAACCTAAATACTCTCCAGCCCGTTCAAAATTTCATCGGCGGTGTATCGTGACGAGATAGTTCTGCTACGTCCTCTCCTGCCGCCACTGATGTAATCTATATTGATCAGTTTGACCGACTCCAGTTTATTCAGCATGTCATGGTATCGAGTGTATCCCAATCTCGTGTCTTCTTGGAATTTTTTATAGAGCTCTCCCGCCCTGATCGCTCCACTTTCGGTGATCAATTTTAGAAGAGTCTGTTCGTCATTTCGCAGGAGGCGAATCGAGTGTGCAAGGTGCACGAGTTTTGAGCTCTCATATGCTTCATCCACATCTTCTGTTGATATTTGCTTACTTGCTCTGCGTTCTGCATTAAACCCAGCTCGCTTGAGCAGGTCAATGCCAACCCGCAGGTCCCTGGAAGTTTCGACACAATCGACGATAATATCCAGGATATCTGCGGGAACCACATCCGGGAAAAATCCATGTTTTATCCTGTTTCTCAAGATATCATGAATTTCAGCGCGCGCATATGGTGGGAAGCAAATTTCTTGCGGCAAAAATACCGAGTTAACCCTTGGGTCCAGAACACAGTGCATCCTCGTCTCACTCAACACGCCTATAACTCCGATTTTCGCTCCAGGATATACCTCATGTGCCCGTAAAAGTGGATACAAGACACTATTTACCTCGTTTTCGTGGAAAAGGTAATTGATATCATCCAGCGCGACCACAAGTACTCTGCTTTTTTCAATGAGATGTTTTGCTATCTCACCAAAGAGCTTTTTAGAGGAAATCCCAGATGTGGGAGGCATATGACCATATATCTTCCGGAATATTTGGGAAAAAATGGCATACTTGGTATTATTCACCTGGCAGTTGACGTGGACTGGAATGACCGATGATGTGTGTTTCTCGATTTCTTCAAACACCTTGTGAACTGCGGTCGTCTTACCAGTTCCAGGTGGACCGAGACAAAGCGTATTGATGGGGTGCATCGCCCTAACAGCCGGGCGCATGTTAAATGTCAGTGCCTCTATCTGGTCGCCCCGGTGAAGAAAATGTTCTGGCATATGGCCTAATTCGAACATCTCGCCGTTTTTGAAAATCGTTTGATCCCACGACAGCATATCCTCTGGCATTTTCACCCCTCTCTATTACTTTCACTCTACTCTTAGATTAGCTTTTTTATTGGATATAATGTATAGCATTATATGTCATCAACATCAATAAAAATGCGAGAAAAATGACCGAATTTGAACGCGAACTGGCAAAGTCCTTCAATATATCCTTTGAGCGCAACCAGATCGATGGCATCGCATATAGGATCAAACAGCACAGATTTTCCTCACAGGCGTTGGACGTGCTGGTCGATTCACTAAATCCAGATTACTATCTGGGTATTGAGTGTAAGAGCGTATCGACAAAAAAGGGAGCGAGCGCACTCTATTTCACCCAGCACTTTAGCACCGATAAAAATGGTGCACACCAGATCGAGCGCATCGATGAGTTTCTCAAAAAATCAGGCAGAACGGGATTTCTGGCCATTGAACTTAGAAAGGGCGTCGGGAGACCAAGGGAAGCATATATAATTAAATGGCATGAATTGAAGAAGCGCTATGACGACGATTCTGTTGGTTTCACCGTGGACGAACTCATGGAACTACCGCAGATCGATCGGGATGGCGCCAATTACGTAATTGACCCACGACTATGGAGACGTTGAAAAATGCCAGAATATTCAACAGTTCCCAAATGGGAGGAATTTTTCAAGCAGTACTATGAAGCGCACATTCTTCAGTTAGCAAATGAATATCCAGAAGGGCGCACCCTGATCGTCGAGTACCATGATATCGAGAAATATGATTTGGGTTTAGCGGATGCACTGTTGGAGAGTCCTCAGGCAGTTGTGTCAGATATGGAAGATGCCCTCAGAATCATCGATATTCCAATTGATGTACGCTTGGATGATGTGCATGTCAGGGTGACCAAACTCCCCAAGAGGGCGCAGATTAGGGATTTAAGAAGTCAACATATCTCCAAATTAATCGCGATAGAGGGGTTGGTGCGAAAGGCTACTGCAGTGCGTCCCAAAATAACCAGCGCCGCATTCGAGTGCTTGCGATGTGAACACATCACATATGTACTGCAAACTGTGACAAAATTCAATGAGCCATACGTCTGTGAAAACGTGTCATGCGGCAGAAATGGCCCATTTAAATTGAATATCAGTGAATCGACTTTCGTGGATGCACAGAAACTGCAGATACAGGAATCTCCAGAAGAGTTGAGAGGAGGAGAACAGCCACAGACATTAGATGTGAATATAGAGGACGATCTAACGGGAATAGTTGCGCCAGGCGACAGGGTGATCGTTACGGGGATTCTGCATACATATCAGCGCACCAGTCCCGGTGGAAAGAGCGCGTTTTTTGACATATTTCTCGAATGCATTTCGATCGAAATGGAGGAACAGGAGTTCGAGGAACTGGACATCTCCAAGGAAGACAAGGAGGCGATTCTTAAGTTATCTGAAAATCCAGACATTTATAAAACCGTGGTCAACTCAATTGCCCCGTCTATTTTTGGCTATGAACATGTGAAGGAAGCGATGGCACTCCAATTGTTCTCAGGAGTGGCAAAGCTACTGCCAGACGGCACGCGAATCAGGGGAGATGTTCACATGTTATTAGTTGGAGATCCGGGCACAGCGAAATCTCAAATGCTTCGCTACATAACAAAGCTTGCGCCGCGAGGAATCTACACAAGTGGAAAGAGCACGACATCAGCCGGATTAACCGCCACCGCCGTTAAAGACGAATTTGGAGATGGACGCTGGACGCTTGAAGCAGGCGCACTTGTGCTCGCCGACAAGGGAATAGCAGCGGTGGATGAGTTGGATAAAATGAAGTCAGATGATCGAAGTGCACTGCACGAGGCGATGGAGCAGCAAACTATCTCGGTTGCCAAAGCAGGCATCATAGCCACGCTCAGATGCAGATGCTCTCTGCTGGGCGCCGCTAACCCAAAACATGGAAGGTTTGATAGATATACGTCAATATCGGAACAGATCAACATATCACCGGCACTACTATCCCGATTTGACCTGATATTCCCTCTCGCAGATGAACCAGATATAGAACTGGATAAAAACATCGCTGAGCATATTCTACGGACGCATTACGCAGGAGAGCTCTCGGAACATGCCAAAAACTTCCCAGGTGGCAGGATAACCGAAGAAGATGTGAAATCCGCAATGGAGGTAATCCGCCCCGACATCGAACCAGACCTGCTGAGAAAATATATCGCCTATGCCAGGAGGATTTACCCCATACTCATCGATGAATCGCGCCAGAAATTGATCGATTTCTATCTCGGGTTGCGAAGGCAGGGGATAGGTGTCAATTCCCCGGTACCAGTGACAGCGCGTCAACTAGAGGCGCTGGTACGGCTATCAGAGGCAAGTGCCAGGATTAGATTGAGCGACTCCGTTACAGAAGATGATGCAAACCGTGCCATCAACATAGTAGAGGCATGCCTTAAACAGGTTGGAGTCGACCCCGAAACCGGGATGCTCGACGTAGACGTCATAGCGGTGGGCACCAGCAAAAGCCAGCGTGACAAAATCAAGGTACTGCGCGATATTATACGGGAGCTCGAGCGCGAGCATGGAGGTGTGGCGCCCATAGAGAACATCTATGATAAAGGCGAAGAAAACGGCATATTGAGAGACACCGCAGAGGAAATCATATCTAAACTAAAACAGCAGGGTGATATCTACGAACATACTGTAGGTTTTATCAAATTGGTAAGATAATGTATCTCAAAATATATCAAACAGAATCCAAAATTATGGTCGCAGTGTGCGATCAGGAGCTTATCGGCAAAACGTTCTGCGAGGGAGAACTAACCATCCAAGCAACTGAGGAATTTTATAAAGGAGATATCGCCACCACTTCAGAAGTGGGAAAAGCCCTTGAAGAAGCGACCATTGTAAATCTATTGGGGGAAAAGGCGGTGGCGTGTGCGGTAAAAAAGGGATATATCGACCGAGAGAACGTTCTGATCGTGGACGGCGTGCCGCACGCACAATGGGTTCGACTGTGAATCAACTTGATGGGATGATATTAATATCAAAAATATTTATGTTCGTTCGGATAGATGTTTTCTACAAAGCCCAACTTGAAGAGTATGGAGTCATTTTATGACAATGAAACATGCGCATAAACCTAAAACCAAGGATTCCTTAGCTCATCTACATGAATATAAAAGCATAGAGCGAAGCAAGCTAAAGCTTGTAATGGCCATTACTGGAATCGTAATGATCTTTCAGGTAATAGGCAGCATTCTAACAAATAGTTTAGCTTTATTTAGTGATGCAGGTCATATGTTCACCCATTTCTTCGCTTTAGGAATTAGTTTTGGAGCGATCATTATAGCCTGTAAGGAACCCTGTCACCATAGGACGTATGGTTTTTATCGGATAGAAATTCTTGCAGCACTTTTTAACAGCCTCTTCCTCTTCGCTGTGACAGCCTTCATCTTTTTCGAAGGGATTATGCGACTCATTAGTCCCGAACCAGTTTTAGGGCTTCAAATGTTCCTCGTAGCATTGATCGGTCTTAGTGTAAATGTAATAAGTGTATTAATTTTGCGTGGAAGCACAAGGGACGACATCAACACCAAAGGAATTTTTATCCATGTGATAGCAGATACGGTATCTTCTGTCGTAATTGTCTTCGGAGCAATTATCATGTATTTTACCGGCTGGTATATTTTAGATCCCCTACTGGGCATCGGCGTTTCTTTGGTGATTTTTGTTTGGGCATGGGGGCTTTTTAAGGATTCTATCAATATTTTATTAGAGACCGCGCCAAAGGGAATTAACATAGATGACGTAAGCGCCGAACTTAAAAAAGAAGTCCCTGAGATTGAAGATATTTGCGATATGCATATCTGGGAGATTACTTCAAATATGTATTCATTAACAGCACATATAGTGATTGATAATATGGGCCATGAAAAATCAAAAGAAATTCTTAACAGAATAAATAAATTACTGAACGAAAGATATAATATTGAGCATACTACAATCCAGTTTGATATATGCAGTTTGCATTAGTAACAAAATTTCCCGAAGGAATATTTACATATAAAGGAACTCTTGTATTTGTAGAGGTATGAGTATCGATGACATCGTCTCTTTTTTGTCCTAAATGCGGTCGTGCATCGGAGGGAGGACTTTGCACACAATGTCTCCTAAAGCACTTCAATCTAATTGAATATCCACCCATACTAGAACTTGAGGTATGTCCAACGTGCGAGGCTTGTTTCGCTGGTGGTAGATGGACTAAATACCAAGATTATGCCGATGCTGCAACTCCAATCGTCATGTCTCGGTTGAACACCCACCCCGATGCCGATGATGTGCGCATTGCAATCAAACCCCTAATATCGGATGGACGCGCCAGCAAAATACACGTTCGTGTGGATGCCATGGTGCAGGGGATGGATGTCTTCAAGGAGTTTGATATCGAGGTTCGGATCAAAAAGAGGGCATGCGACCGATGTTGTCGAATTGCCGGGGGCTATTATGAGGGTATCGTACAGGTCAGGGCAAGCGGGCGCATTCTGACGGAGATGGAAAGACAAGTCTCAGAGAAGATTGCGCATATGGTCATCAAACAAATCCAGGATATCAATAGAAATGCGTTTATCTCGGATATCAAACACCTAAAGGGGGGCATGGATATCTATGTGGGGGCGATTAGGGCTGGCAGGCAGATATCCAAAGCCATCATAGATAAATTTGGAGGCGGCTTTTCAGAGGCGTCAAAATTGGTCGGCAACAGAGATGGAAAGAACGTCTACAGAATTTCCTTTGCGGTGCGCATTCCTAATCTCGTGCCAGGAGATATCATCTCACTGAAAGACAGGACGATCCAGATAACGGGCTCCAGAAAAAATGTAACTGGGATCGATCTAAGGACTGGCGCACGTTTTATTTCAGATGCCAAGAGACTGAAAGGAGTGAAATTACTGTGCCATGAATCTGATGCTGAAAAGGCAATTCTGACGATGGTGCAGGATGACGAGATTCAAATTCTAGATCCAAATTCATACAAGCCAATGACTTTGTCCAGGCCACCTTTTTTAAAGGCGAAGAGCGGAGACGAAATTCTGGTCGTCAAGACCGATAAGGGCGTGTTTGTTTTGCCGTTGATCACTCATACCTGACTGCCTCGACAGGGCTCATCTTCGCCGCCTTTCGTGCAGGATATAGCCCAGCTATAACCCCAACCAGAACCGCAAGAGCCATCCCCCCGATTATGATTTCTGGAGATATGATCAGAGGCATATCTATCATGAGAAACGTGGCGAGTCCAATACCGACTATTTTAGCAGTAGCTATGCCCAGGATAATTCCAAATATACCGCCGACCAGGCTGATCATTCCCGCCTCCATCAGAAACAGAAAGAGAATATCGCCATTGGTCGCTCCAATGGCCTTCATTATTCCGATTTCGCGTGTCCTCTCCATGACGGACATGAGCATGGAATTTATGATGCCTATGCAGCCCACAACAAGGGCGATCGAGCCTATCCCTACGAGAACCGCACTAATTATGCCAAATATCTCCCCTATAGCATCTATCGCTGCACCAATCGTCATCGCAGTAGCAAACTCTTCCAGTCTATGGTTCTCATTTATGGTCTCTTCAATTTCATCCGCGATCTCCTCCACCCTATCGATATCATATACTCGTACCATAATGAACATTATATCATCAACTCCCAGGAGGTCCCTGGCAGTTTCCGTTATGGCGAATATCTGATGGTCCACCTCGGCAGCAAATGTGCCACCCCTCATGATTCCGACGACGACAATACGCTCTCCATCGATCTCTATGCGGTCGCCAACACGTATTTCCTCTTCAAAGTAATCGGTTGCAACCGAGTAACCGATCACAACTCCCCGACGATCGCGCTCGTGCAGCCATCTTCCATCCTCTATCTCGACGAATGGACCATACATATCCATTATATCATGTGCATCGCCGCCCATCAACTCGATAGGAATGACTTCGCGCCTGTGTTCGATCTCGAGGACCCCCATCATCCAACCCGCCACCTCATCTACGCCATCAATCCGTCCTACATCTTCGATATCCCCCTCTGTAAAAGCACCGAGTGGAACATAGCCCCTTCCCGGAATCACTGCTCCCGGCATTACGCTTATGATATCGACCATTGGAGTCAGTTCTTCGACTATCGCATACTCCATGCTCTGACCGATCGATATCAATGAAACTATGGCGGCGATGCCTACTGCTATGCCCAAAAGAGTTAGCAGGGTGCGGGCTTTGCGCGCCGTTATATTTCTGTATGCCAGAGTTATACTGTCCAATCCAATCATATGATTCAAAACCACCTCTTCCCTTGAGTGCGTTCAAATAATTCCAATGAGGCTATACATCGAATATATCACATATATGGCAGATGGAACTCCTACGATAATCATTGAATTCTTAAGTGATACTCCTCTTGCATACCGTATGGCGAATATCCAGATATATACGCTCCATACGGTAAATACAATTCCAATTACAGAAGATAAAATCACAATTGGATCTCCCTGCATTGCCTCCATCATAAGTGTTTCCATCAAAACAGGATCCCCTCTTGCCATCTGTATTGCATTTTTCATTGCAGGCAGCATTGCAAAGGTTGAGATAAAACTTATTATCGAAGCAAATATCATCGGTAAAAATCCGTATCCTACAAACTTAAAGGTCTTTTTAAAACCCCCCTCCGAGTCAAAGAAGCATGAAATAAGGTAGAAGACGCCCGTCAATATCAACCAGATAACAAATATCATAATCAAGCTTACCATTGAGGAGAAGAGAATCATAAAAGTGATTGTATCGGCAGGAAGCATCCCCTCAAGTCCCATGGCTGGCAATGTAACATCCATCACCAGAAAAGTGGTTGCCATCAATAATATTCCATTTAGGAGGACTATCAAAAAGGGCATCTTTATGCCACTTTCCCGCTCGTTTTCTTCACTAAAAAATTTATTCGGCTCAAATAGTATTTTCAATATATCCATTTATTTCACCTCGATTTTAATCAATTTTCCTTTGCCACTTCACCTATTAGGGTGCCGTCCCTTATTTGTATAATTCGATGCGCCATAGCTGCGACTTCCGAGTCATGCGTTACGAGTATAAGTGTCTTCCCATCCCGGTTCAATCTCTTCATGACATCCATTACCATGTTGCTAGTTTCGGTATCCAGATTACCAGTTATCTCATCGCCGATGATCAACCGTGGATCATTGCTCAACGCTCTTGCAATGGCAACCCTCTGTTGTTCGCCTCCGCTCAGTTCTGAGGGCTTATGATACATTCTTTCACCGATTCCCACAAGTTCCAAGAGTTTCACACCCCTCTCAACTCGCCTGTCGTAGCTTACACCAGCAAACATCATGGATAGTTTGACATTCTCCAGTGCATTGAGCGTCGGAATTAGATTGTACTTTTGAAAAACGAATCCTATCCTCTCTCTCCGGATTTTGGCAAGCTCGTTGTCGTTGAGGAGTGACGTATCGACATCATCGATAAACACGTTGCCGCTGGTAGGGCGATCTAAGCAACCGATCATGTTCAATAACGTGGATTTTCCGCATCCGGAAGGTCCCTGTATAGCCACAAAGTCCCCCGCCTCGACTTCAAGATCAACGCCTCTGAGTGCTCGTACCTCTGTCTCGCCCATTCCAAAAGTCTTCTTCAGATCCACAGTGCGAATCATTTTTTTTACATCCGCTTATTGCGCTGCCTACGCCTATACACGAAAAATCCCGCAACCAATGCGATCAAGACCAAGAGGATGATTATCATCGGTATTATCGGTGGTGCAGGTTCATCCAGGTCTCCAATCACGTCTATGGATACGACATATACCTCCGATTCAAAGAACCTGCCATCGGTATCTCTAAACTCTACTTTAAAGCCAATCTCGTTTATGCCCAATGGAAGATCAGCTGTATATATATCAAATCTGGCGGAAAAGACATCATCAGGCTCCATTGAACCGATGAAAACCTCTGAAGGAATTATGCGCACATTCTCCACAGCGGGAGTTACTCTGACGCCTGTGACATCGCTCAATCTATCGTTTACGACATCAAACTCAACCTCGATCACCTCTCCCGTTCTGGCGGTCTCTGGATATCCGACCGCTATCAACCTGACGCTTGGATGATTCAATACCTCTATTGGCAATGTCAAATGCTCGGTGTGCATGTTGTTGATGCCATTCCTGAATGTCAACTCAAAGGCGATATCCTTTACTCCTGCAGAATCTGAGAATATATCAAATGTAATGTTCCTCACTTCATCTGGTTTCATCGTGCCGATGAAGATCTCGGTTGGAGTGATATCCACTCCTCCTGCCATTGGAATTATGCGCACGCTACTTATCCGATTTGGTCTCGTGTTTGCAATGCTAAGCTCGATCTCAGCAACCTCCTCCATCAAAATTACAGGTGGAATATCTACTGCTAAGAGAACGCTTGAGCTGTCGACCTTTAGGGGAATTGGGTACCTGACATCACCTGCACCCAACACATCGATCCAGACTTCAGGGAAGTATATGCCATCTCTTGCCGGAGCTCTTATCTCAAATGAGATTGTGATGCTCTGACCCGGTCCAAGTTCTCCAATACGCCTGTAATGTCCAGTTATCACCTCTACCCCGTTTCCGCGCAATAATATGGAATGGATATCTGCATTTATGGGGGTGATTCTTGTGATCGTTTCGGTAGTGGCAACACGGGCAATCGTATCGACCTCGGTTCGAGTCGCCACAGTTGCCGTGTTTGTTATCGTTATCGTGATGATTCCGATGTCGCCTGGCATCAGCACCTCAGGAGAGACTTTATAGTCCGTGATCACGACCGTTGGATCGTCGGCTGCTGCTACGCTTGGCATGAGAAGCATTGCGACGAGCAGGATGCACAACAGTTTAATTCTCATCATTTTCATCTTCCTCCTCTCATCCTAATCTACTTAAGTCTCCTTAAATAAATATATACCTATGCCGAGCATGATAATACAAAAGCACGATGATATAGGAATACAAGCTCACACTACGCTTTCCGACCTCCTTGTTGACAAACTCAGCAAAAATGAGCTGGAGCTCTTGCCCAAAGGGTGGCAGATTCTGGGTGGCATCATAGTCGTCAACATCCCTCTTCACTTGGAAAACAGGAGATGGGAAATTGGAGATGCGCTTTTAAAATTATATCCTCGTTGCAGGACCGTTGTGGCGACGAAATCCATAAATGGTCGTTTCAGAGAGCCAGAGATTGAAGTAATCGCCGGAGATACTAATACGGAGACGATCCACAAGGAGAACGGATGCCGATTTAAACTGGATGCCGGCA
>CAYPOB010000030.1:0-11929 GCA_964412405.1 uncultured Methanocellales archaeon
GGAAATTCCTCGCCGTCTGGAGATGTACAATCGCCCCGGTCACATCCGCTCCCGCATCTTCGGCATCTGCAATGGACTTCTCGGCCCTGTCGATCTGGTCCATAGCCTTGAATATGGAAGCTAACGCATCCTCTATCAGTTCGCTGGTCACATTCGCCTCTATTAGATGTATATCGAATACCTCAGGGACAACCTGTTCGATATCCATTAAAACGATGGGTTCCCTCACATGAACCATTGGAGCACGGCCAATCAGCTTGATCATGACCTCGTCATGCTCCGAATGGTTGAAGGTGAAATCGAACTTGAGCACATCGCGTGTATCCACCACCTCGCCGTTCACCAGAATCGTCCAGATAGGCCCCTCTATCTCCGTCTCCAGTCGCAGTTCTGCGTCGGTAATCAGGGCTGGAGTGACCTCCCCCAAGACGACCACCAAGTATATCATATCCTCAACCATCAAATCCCGGTCCGGGATAATCTCCTCGGAAACGACGCGGAAATTCGATTGTGCTGAAACAGGCATCACAGCACTGCTGAGTAAAATTAGGATGACCAATATACTTAGAATTGTTCTGCCAGTCAATCTGTCCAACCTCTTCATCAACATCTCTCCCCCCTCTCAGAATAAAGGCTTAATGGAGTCATCTACCTCCATCAGTTCGTCGTACTTCTTATCGCTCTTGGCGACAAGTTTCTCTATATTGTCATGCGCATCGGATGCCATGCGCTGCAGCTCCTTGATTCTAGGTATATCGGATACGCCTGATAGAAGTATCACTGCCGCCACATATTTGCTTCCTGGAATCGGGTAATCTCCTCCACGGACCTCTGTGCCATCTATTAAGTCCTCGATCCATGTTTTCGCCTTGTCGATTCCCTTCTTATTCAGTTCATCGGGCTCTCCTCCCATCAACACGAGCGCCTTTTCCGCCGTCCTGATATCGCACTGCGCCGTCAGTCGACCCATCACCGCCCTTCTCGCCAGTGATATAATTCTAGTGGTGGCATCCAGTGTATCCAAGCTCGCCTTGCGTCTTTGGAACAATTTGGACATAAATCCACGTGAGCTTGACTCCACTTCCTCCCTCGCATAACCTATAACCGAAATGCCCCCTCCTTTCAACGTATTGATGATTTCGGATGAGTCCACGACCATCTGTCCCACATCACCTCTATTGATTCGCCCGCCGGCACTTATCAACACGCCGAATCTCCTCACGATTTCATCGTTCATATGTCCGTATGCATCCTCAAGTGTCTCTCCCTCTTTCTTCCAGAGGTCGTTGTCGAACAGAAATAGGTTATCCACCTCTTTAACCAGCGTCATGAAACTTCGAGCCGCATTCAATGCATATAATCCGCCCTCTTCTTTTGCAGGCAGAAATCCCAGACCATATACTGGTTCGCTGTACAGGGTCTTCAACCTGCGTGCCAGGACGGGCGCCCCTCCAGACCCCGTTCCCCCTCCGAGACCTGCAACGATCAGGAAGGCGTCGACCAGATGGGTCCCCCGCTTATCGATCGCGCTCTGTATCGTATAAATTTCATCCGTGGCTATTTTTGCGCCCGTTTCATTATCAGCGCCGACGCCGTGACCCTTTACAACCGACTGTCCTACCAACAGGCGGTCCTCCATCGGTATGTTCTTCAGGCCCATGAGGTCCGACTTGGCGGTGTTAATGGCAAGGGAACGTACGATGCTGTTTTGACCGGTTCTCTTGTCATACTCCACGAAAAGGTCTACCACTTTGCCCCCTGCTTGTCCGAAACCAATTAGGAATAATTTCATTGTAATCAACTCATTAACCGCATATTTATGTTCGATGTGGCTCGTTTACTCGTTCTAAATGTAATTTAGATATAATATAACTAATATTCCTTGTATAAATGTATTTTGGAGTTATCATGGATTATATAGTCATTATATACATTGGACAGTCGGACCGAGTGAATCGGTATCTGCACGTACGGCCCATCCCCGATCTTCTCGAACTTTGACGGGTCGATTCCATCCTCCAGTTCGACCACCAGGTTGTGCAGATAACTGGTATCGGTATCAACGGTGATGTTGCATACGGTTCCAAGAGGAGTGCCGTCGCCAAACACAATTTGCCGATTCAATATGCCTCTCGTCAGCACACCCCGAATCATCTCGTCCTTGTACTGGTGCATCAGGCGCTGAATCAATCTCTCCTTGTTTTTAAGAGATGTCATGCCCACGCCGATTAAGCTCATGGGCATACTGATGTCGGTCGCCTCCTCCAGACTGGCAAATTCGCCCTTGTGCCAGCACAGCATCGCATAGACCAGGCATTGCGCATAGGCGAACGGATAGACATCTACAAATTTGCCGTGAATATTTCGCGCATACTCATTATCGGGGTCGATGAGAAAATCGTTTGTTATCTTTCGCACCTCGTCTGCGATGACCTTCTCCGCATTCAGATTCTTTCTCAATAAGCCCACTGCCCTTGGAATCGCTAATTTCATATAGTGCTCGATTGCCGTATCATCAACTGGCTCCAGAAGAAAATTCCATGGAAATAGCCGAGATTTTAGATAGTTGTATACCTTATCTGTGCTTAGTTCTATCGACATTGTGCTTCCTTATAAATTCGGTAATCTGTCTCAATGTTGATTTTTCTTCCGTTCCCTCTTCACCTATGCCGTTCTCCTCACTGCCACAGAGCATCTGGACCCATTTTCCAAAGTCCGTCACGATGTATCTATCGCCATGTTTTTCAACGAGATAGGGGTCCCATTTATCCTCCGTCAGGTACTTCAATGCCTCTTCAAGACGCTCATCATACAGGTCGGTTATGCGTCCTTTGTATTCCTCGTCCTCGCGATCGCAGATATCTTGCAGCTCTTTCAAACTCATTTCTGAATTCGAGTTCAAACGTCTAAAGACATCAAACGCATAATCTTTTTCCTTGAGTCGTTTCCAAGAGGTATCCAGCTTGTTAGCTCTGCCCAACATCTTTTTTGCCGACTCCTGGAGTATCGTAGTAATGTAATTTAAGATGCTCAATGCAGCTAAGTTATTCGCATCAGGAGCATTGATTTCGATCCCTTTGTCGGACATAACTGCATTTTTAAATTGAATTGCGGGTTTTGGCCTGTCGAACAATATGTCCGTTATCGCCATGTAATACTGGGCGGAAATCGATTCGTACTCGCTGTCATAAGGAAATATGCCATCCTTTCGCTGGTCAAGACTTGGAGCAAAGTCCGATGTCATGTCGAGAAGCTCCGATGTGACATGCGATATATCTACAGAGGCGTCCTCTCGTTTCGCTTTAACTGTCCTCAGCCTGTTCGCCTCCTCCTCCAATTGTGACCTGAGTTTGCCGCCGATTCCCTTGTTCAATAGTTCCTCAATTTCCTCCAGCTCTTTTATCTTGCCGTCTATCTCACTGGCACCAATCCCCTCCTTGAGGTCCCAGTATTTAACTGCCAGGGCATTTACTACCTCGTTGAATGTAACTTGAGTCATAAATGGTTTCATCTTCTCCATCGATAACCATAAATTGCCGTGTTACGTATATAAGATTTGTTGAATAAAGGAGATGTGAGTGGTATAATATGAAGTATCTCGTACTCGTTGGAGATGGTATGGCTGATTTGCCGTCGGGGGAATTGGGCGGCAAAACCCTCCTGCAGGTAGCCAATATTCCAAACATGGATTTCATCGCAAATAACGGCAGAAACGGTATTGTGAAAACCATACCCGATGGCATGGCGCCCGGCAGCGATGTCGCCATCCTGTCGGTTCTCGGTTATGACCCCGGAGCATATTATACGGGCAGGGGCTCATTTGAGGCCGCAAGCATGAATGTAGTCCTAAGCCAAGACGATGTGGCGTTCAGGTGCAATCTGGTGACGGTGAAGGATGATATCATGGTCGATTATAGCGCTGGCCATATCTCAACTGAAGATAGTGGGATTCTGATCAGATATATCGATGAACAACTGGGAGACGGGACGACCAAATTTTATCCAGGAATCGGTTATCGCCATCTGCTGGTGCTTGGCAATGGCAATGGCAAGGGTGCGAAGTGCACTCCTCCGCACGACATAATTGACCAACCCATCGAGAAATATATGCCTCATGGCGGGGGTGCGGTGTTTCTAAAAAAGTTAATGCGCGATTCAAGGTCCATCCTTGATGAACACAGTATTAATCGTGGGCGCGTGAGCGCTGGCGAAAATCCAGCGAACATGATATGGCTTTGGGGGCAGGGGGTGGCACCGGATATGCCCTCGTTTGAAGGGAAATATGGCATAAATGGCTCTGTGATTTCTGACGTAAATTTAGTAAAAGGCATCGGCAGATGCGCTGGTTTAAACGTCGTAAACGTGCCAGGAGCCACAGGATACCTGGATACCAATTATGAGGGAATGGCAGATTATGCGCTGAGAGCCCTAAAAAATGATGATTTTATCTTTTTGCATGTGGAGGCGCCCGACGAGGCAGGACATATGGGAGATGGCAAAGCCAAAATCAAGGCGATAGAAAATTTTGACGAAAAGGTCGTAGGGCGCGTGTTGACGAATCTCCGCGGCGAATACAGGATAGTGGTGCTTCCGGACCATCCAACACCGATTTCGCTTAGAACCCATACCGCAGACCCGGTGCCATTTGCCATATACTCGACGGATGGCGGTGCGGATGACATCAAGTCATTCGACGAAGCTTCGGCAAGAAAAGGGATTTTTTTAAAGGATGGCCATACACTGATGGATTTGCTCATCTATTAATGGGGCATGACATTGAGAATCGAGGCATTTGCAGTAACGGGAATCCCTCTGATACAAAAGGGAGATGATATAGGTGCGATTATATCGGAATTAGCGCGATTGGAACATGTTGAAACTTCAACAAAGTTACAACTGTCGAAATCTCAAAGAGATTACGACTCCACCAGATGTCCCATCTGGTGCATCTCGCAGATCTTCGATCTGCGACATCAGGATATAGTGCTAATCGCCTCAACGATAGTATCCAAATCCGAGGGACGGGTCCTTGCACTGAATGACATCACGCCCAAGGAGGATGCCAATCGCATTGCGCATATAAATCAGGAGGACCCCAGATTTGTTCAGGCCGTTCTAGATGAGAGCGATGAGATGTTGATTGAAGTTCCTTTTATGCTGACTAAGATAAGGTGCGGACATACCTGCATAAATGCCGGGGTCGACAGGTCCAATGTCGAAGACGGTTTCATATTGCTGTTGCCAGAGAATCCTGACGCAAGCGCAAAGAGGATTAAAGACATCATCTTCGATAGAACTGGAAAGCGCGTTGGCATCGTCATCACGGATACGTGCGGGCGCCCGTTCAGGATTGGACAGACGGGTGTCGCGATTGGATGCGCAGGAGTTCCTGCTGTGAAGGAATGGGAGGAAAAGGACCTGTTTGGCAGGGAACTGAAGGCGACCAACGAAGCCATCGTAGATGAGTTGGCGGGCTTTGCCAATTTGTTGATGGGAGAGGGCAACGGTGCCACCCCCGTGGTGATAATCAGGGGCGTGGAATGGGAAGAATGTGAGAACGGAGTCCGCAAAATCTACATGCAGGGGGAAGAGGATGTGATTAAAAAAGCATTATTGACCGGACGAGATGCGCTCGACTAATTCCGCAAAGGCAAGACTGCCGGAAATTTTCTTAATTCGAACCTTGGCGATGTCTCCAGTTTTAACATTTGGTATAAATATCGTGTATTTATCCATTTTGGCGATGCCGTCTCCTTTCCTGCCAACGGCATCGACACGAACTTCATAGACCTTGTCCTCTTCCAGTCCCTTCACAATAGTTGTCTTCTGAACTCGTCTTTTTTTGATGGGCCTGTGTCCGCCGCACGCATCGCATTTTAACATTAATACCCTGTCCATCTTTAGAAGATGTGTATCAGGCAGTCCGCATTCCGAGCAGATAACATATTCCTTGGCATAATTATCTATGTGCGACTTGATGATGTCTGCTGAAAAACGCCCTTGAAATACCATCCGACTTCCTTCGATCTTGCCAGCAGTACCGATCTCTCTAAGCAGATATCTTGTTAGGTGATCCGTATCTCTATTCAGAACATCGGCGGTATCTTTAAAATTATCAAGGATTGTCATCCTGCCCTCTAACTGTATTTTTGGTACAGGTATGACGAATCGGGACATATCGGTTTTTATGGCTGGTGCTTGCTTGAGTGCACGGTCCAAAAATGCCTCATAATCTTCCAAACTTATATCACCTAATTGATTAACTCTTCGCCCTTACCCACGACGATTCGACACGGTGTGGGAAGTTTATTGGTCGCCCTTCTAAGCGCATCCTTTGCCTTGTTGAAATTCTGTGGATGTACACTCAGCGTCATGATCTTTTGTCTCTGACGAACGCGCGCCGCAGTCCCAACCGCCTTGCCAAATGCCCTTCGCATTCCATCAGAGATTCTATCTGCACCCGCTCCCGTTGCTTGTTTATTCTCTCTGAGAACCTGATGAGGGAACACATTTAGTTTGAGATGATAGTTCGAACGTCCAACATCCCTAAGTAAGAATCGATTTGCAGATACACGCGCTGACTCAAGAGCGCTGTCCCTGATCTGACACGCCTCCTCCGCTATCAGTGTTAGTGTCACAGGGAATTCGTTGGTCAGATTGCCCATGTCAAACTGGACGATCTTGCTCCCCGGAATGCCTCCCATATATGTCCTGCGGGTGTATGCGCGATCCTTAAGCGCCCGATACATACTTGCTGGTTTTCTAGTCATTGTAGCTCTATATAGGATTTCGACTTTTATATAAACTTTATTGATGCTCCAGTGTTTCTCGCACGTACTGTCATGACATCGCCCCCAATACCAATTTTCAGATGCTCCCTCATCGCATCCCGAAGCCCAGAGGGCTGATCGGTAATTCCATACACGAGCGGGCCAAAGGAGCTCATCCCAGCACCTGCTGCGCCGTTCTGAAGCATCACGTCCATTATTTCTCTGGCAATCGGCTGGAGCTCGATTTCCCTTCGCTTAAAACCGATATCTTGAATTCGATTAATGGCGGACCCGAAGGTCGTCAAATCCTCCTCAAATAGGGCGGGCAGCAGTTCCATGAGTATAACATGCGAAACGGCCTGTACCTCACTTAAGGGGATCGGGCATTCTATTTGGAATATGTCAACCTCACTCGCACCAGACGCTCCCTGCATATCTGGAATGGCGAGCACGATGTCCCAGTCTGGAAAATCGTGGCGTATCAGCACAGGAGGTGGTGGAGCATGACTGACTGCTGATGGCTTAAATCCTTTCCCTTCAAATTTGTGCCCGCCGTCGAGGATAAATCCACCCTCCTCGAATGCAGCGACGCCTATGCCAGATGTGCCGCCCCTCCTGACCATCTTCGCCATCTCGCGAACGGACAATCCGAGGTCATATAGTAGATTTACGGCCATTCCTGCCGCGAGAGATGCCTGGGTACCGGAGCCCAGACCTACGTGCGAGGGCATATCATCTTCGATGGTGATACGTGCGCCCCTGTCTCTGCCTGCCATCATTTCGGCGCTCATCCTCACGCGTTCGCACAGGGCGCTGTCGCCCTCTACGGTTACTCTATCGGCTTTTTCTGCAGAGAGGGTGAAAGATGGCTGGTCCAATGTTATGCCAATGCCGCCATCTACCCTTCCCAGCGCCCCATTTAAGTCGATCAGCGTGATATGTATCCTCGATGGCGTCCTGATTTTGATCATTGTTTTAATCGTCCCATCATATCAGTAGCCCTGATAAAGCTTACCAAAAATACTTGACTCAAAGTTATACTTTATGTACTATAAAAAATCTTGTCACTAACTCGATGCTTCTTGCAATACATCCGATAGATATTCTCTTCGTTTGCTGGAAACATATGATGTGATCTTTTGAATGAACGTGGCGGTCTTGGTATCAAAATACTTCTCGCCGCACCGCGTGCACACCTCTGTAGGCATCTCTCTTACGGAAACCCCCCCAATCTCAACTTCGACGAGTTTCTTTTCGACTTTGCCGCCACACGAATAGCAGGTCTTCATTTCACATTTCTCCTTTGTTTATAGTCATCTTTCCATGTATTTAAGTCTGGCCTATAAACTGTTACGATAATCAATACATCCTCATGGGGTGCGCATACCACATGTATGGATGATTTGTGTATCGAGCACAGTAAGAGGCAACTGGCCCCTCTGGGATCGTCGAGATATTCCTCAATGATATCAAAATCTTGTTTTAGGGCTTGCTCCAGTTCTTCAGCAGTGATATTTTCAAGGGACTCTTTTTCAACTGCATGTAACGTGTGTCGTATATTGTTAAGGCGTGATATTATTTCATCTCGCATGCTTGTATTCCTTCTGCCAAACCATCTGGCTGTTTATTCTTCACTTTCTTGGCGTTTTAATGACTTTCACTTATGTTATGCCTTCTGTGGATATCCTGCTCTTATTTCCCAATCCCGAACTCCATCTCGATGTTTTCTATAGTCCATTTCTTTACCAGATCGCCTTTTATCGTGACATCTATACCCATGTCCAGACTCTCTGCCCTGACCTCGCCTGAGATGAAATCCCACCATGCGCCCATTAAATCGACCACCCGCTCATCCTGGATTCTCATGGATACGTCTATTTTGTCCATCATGTCAAGGTTCAGCTCACGTCGCATATCCTGAATGCGCCTGATGACCTCTCTGGCATATCCCTCTGCAATGAGTTCGTCGGTCAACTTGACGTCCACATATATGCGCCCGCCTGAGAACTCTGCCACGCTGACGTGTTCTGGAACGCTCTCCTCAAATCCAACCATCTCCTCGGTGATGAGGACATCGCCGCCAGACAGTTTGAGTTTGTATCCCTTGGAGATCGTCCTTTTCACCGTCCTGCCATCGACCTTTTTGAGCGCATCGATGACCCTGCCGGCAATCTCCTTGAACTCTGGTCCAATGCGATTGGGGTTCGGAACGACCCTGAGTCCAAGCTCCTTCCACTCCTCTCCCGCCTCGAGTACGATGAGCTCCTTTGCATTTACTCGTTCCTTGATGACGCTTTCAAGCGATCTGACCGCCTTGACCACGACGTCATTATCGGGCGCTATCACGATCCTCTTCACAGGCCATCTCAGCTTCCGCTTGGCTTTCTGGCGCGCATTCGAGGCGGCTTCAACCACTCTCCTGGCGACATCCATATGTGCCTCAAGAGTTTTATTTATCGACTTTTTATCTGCAACTGCCCAGTCGCACATATGCACGGTAGGCAGCACATCGCCTTCATGAGCCGCGTTCTGGTAAATCTCCTCGGCGATGAACGGCGTAAAGGGAGCCATCAGCTTGACGACCGTCTCCGTCACCTCCCATATCGTGCGGTATGCCGCGAACTTGTCCGGATCATCCGCCTCCACCCACATCCTTGGGCGTATCAATCTGATGTACCAGCGCGACAAATCCTCCACTATGAAGTTCTGGAGGGCTCTGGTCGCTCGGTGCAGCTCATACCCATCCATCGCCTCTCCCACTTCTAAAATCAGCGAATTAACCTTTGATAACGCCCATTTATCCTCAACCCTGAGATGCGATTTCACGGATTCCGACGACACGGCAGAGGGGTCGAAGTTGTCGAGCGCCATATAAGGAAGCGGAAAGCGATACACGTTCCATAGGATGTTCAACATGCGATGTGCGTTCTGGATATCCTCCGAGACGACTTTGAGGTCTTCCCACGGCGCGTTTGATGAAAGGACATAAAAGCGCAGTGTATCCGCGCCGTACCTGTCGATGACATCCTCTGGCGTCACCACATTCCCCATGCTTTTGGACATCTTCCTGCCGAGGTCGTCCAGCGTGAAGCCGTGCATTAACACGCTCTTGTAGGGCACCCGGCCAAACGCTATCATGGATGCGCCAAGCTGCGAATAGAACCACCCTCTCGTCTGGTCATGTCCCTCAGTGATGAAGTCCGCAGGCCACCATGTATCAAACGCCCCTGATTTGTGCGGGAAATCCAGCCCAGCCCATGAAGCAATCGCTGAATCGAACCAGACGTCTAAAACGTCCTCCACTCTGCGCATCTCGCTGGTGCATTTTGGACATTTTAAACGTATTTTATCCAAGTCTGATCGATGCAACCCCATACCTTCGGGAAGATTTCCTGCCTTCTCCTCGAGCTCGCCACGTGTTCCAATCACATCCATGTTCATGCACTCGCATACCCATATCGGTAGCGGGATGCCCCAGTATCTCTGGCGCGATATGCACCAGTCTCTGACGCCCTCTACCCAGTCCTTAAACCTGGCAGAGCCTGCCCATTCCGGATGCCATTTGACCTTCTCGATTTCCTTCAGCATCGAATCCTTCAGCTTCGAAACCTTGAGGAACCACTGCTTCGTCGCCAGATAGATGATGGGAGTTTTACAGCGCCAGCAGTGACCGTATCGGTGCGTAACATTTCCATGCGCCAGCAGCACGCCTTTCTTATCAAGGTCTTCTATGACCTGCAGATTTGCATCGAAAACATACAAGTCCATATACTTGCCTGCATCTGTGGTATAGCGTCCATCCGGTCCAACAGGACAGAAGATGGGCAAGTCGTGCTTCGTACCCATTGCAAAGTCGTCCATACCATGTCCTGGGGCGATGTGCACGCATCCAGTATTCTCGATGGTCACAAAATCGGCAAGATAGACCCTGTGCTCAAAGCCTGCCTGCGCTGGAACGACATCACTTAAAGGAGTTTCATACTCAAGCCCGAGCAGGTCCCTGCCAGGCATCGTCTCGAGAATCTCATAATCCCGATAGCGTCCCTCCCTCAAAACGTCCTCGACCAGTTCTGACGCCATGATCAATATCTCGTCCTGGTTTTCATTCCATGCACGCACCTTTGAATACTTAAAATCAGGATGCACCGCAACCGCTATGTTAGAGGGGATCGTCCACGGAGTCGTCGTCCAGATTACGATGTGGGTATTATCCTCCCCGACGACTGGAAATTTGACATAAATCGAGGGGTCGATTCGGTCCCAGTATTCGACCTCGGAATCCGCGATAGCAGTTTCACACCGCGGACACCAGTTGACTACCCTTTTGCCACCCTCGAGCAGTCCCTTCTCGTGCGCCTGTTTTATCGTCCACCAGGCAGCTTCGATGTAGCTGTCATCGATCGTCATGTAGGGGTCATCCCAGTCAAGCCATGCACCGAGTCGCTTAAACTGCACCGTCATCTGTTCCTTGTTCTGGAGGGCGAACGCTTTGCATTCATCGATAAATCGATCGGAACCGTATGCTTCGATATCCTTTTTCGTCTTGAAACCGAGATGCTCCTCAACTTTTACCTCAATGGGGAGGCCGTGCATATCCCATCCTGCTCTGTCCAGGATGTCAAATCCATTCATCGATTTAAAGCGCAATACCGCATCCTTGATGATCTTATTCCATGCGGTACCGAGATGGATGGCTCCCGTCGTATATGGCGGACCATCCACAAAATAAAATCGCTGGCCGCCCCTCCGGTGTTCCCGCGTGCGCTTGTATGCCCCCGTCTCATTCCACTGTCGGATAACCCGTTCTTCTACCTTGTGTGAATCATATTGTCCTGTAACTTCTTCCTTCACGCCCATACCTCGACTGCTGCATTTCTGAAATGTTTGTATCCCGACATCTACACCCACGAAAGTGAGATGCTTTGGTTATGTCTGGCCCCTCTATTATCCTTTTCGCAACTCAAGTAGAATCAATAATAACCGTCATTGTGTTTAACCAGTTTGGATGCAAAGTTCATACCCCCCGTATATCTCCCCATCCCCAATAGTTTCGTCCCCGTCTCTTTAAGGTTCAGCACGACTGTCTTCGTGAGTTTCATCACAAATATATTGCACATATATTGCACATATACTACTATATGTTTTAAATAACGCCGAGG
>CAYPOB010000031.1:0-11884 GCA_964412405.1 uncultured Methanocellales archaeon
GCCAATAAATGCTTTTGTTAAATTTTGGATTGTGTTTTTCATAGTTTTTACCTCGTGTTATTTATATATAGATTTAACCGTTTTTTCAATTAACACTTCTCTTTCTATCCATTCTTCAACTGCTTTATCTACTTCTTTCTCTTTTCCTGCTTTGTTACCCCAATACACAAGTTCGGGTATATCTTGAGGAAGATGTCCCAACTTAAGTTTTTGTGCTACTCTCATCACAAAATCTTTCTCTTTTGCTTCACGCATAGTATCTTCAAGTTTCTCTTTTTCTTGTTTCTTCTCTGCTTTCCCTTCTAACCAAGCACATATCCAGAATGAAATTGATAAAATAACTAAAATTGACCCAAATGCCCCATAGAGACCATGTTTAATACTCGCAACGGTATAAACCATCAGTTGACCAGTGGTATAATTTATTGGACACGGTAAAATCATCAAGACTCCATGGGGCCAGGCAAGCAGAAAAAACATCACCGCTACTCCCATAAATACAAAACTCAGAAAACTCCATTGACTTTTTCTCATTTGTTTCGCCTATTAGGTTTTGATTATAATGGCCTTGTAGAAAACCTCTATCTGAACAAACATAAATGTTTCCCTGACTGCTCTATCGATATTGTATATCACCAGCTTGACCTTGATCTCCTTGGCTTGATTTCTATAGTATTAGTAGAGTTGAGGAAAAGGTTTTCTACAGAGCCATTTTAGATGCCTTTCAACATCCCCTTGATGACATCCGCAGACCTTTTTAATTGAATCAGCTCTTCTTCGGTCAGGTCGTATTCGAGGACGCTCGACACGCCGTTTTTGCCTATCAGCGCCGGCACACCTATGGCGACGTCACGCAGTCCGTATTCACCCTCCAACACAACGCTCACTGGTATCATGGCGTTTTCATCGCTTACAATTGCCTTTACGATCTTTGCAATGCATGAGGCAGGAGCATAATAGGTAGCGCTCTTTCTCCGTATGACTTCCATACCCTTATCCTTCGTGGTCTGGACGACATTATTCCAGTCAACTCCCTTTACATCCGTTTGACCCTTCAGAAGGACCATGCTGTCCCCGTGCTCTCCGACCATCAGCGCATCGCTCTTAACGTTCAGTCTCAGCAACTGCTCTCTCAATCTGGCGGTATCATGCGAGGAGCCCATGCCAAGGACTTCATTTCTTGTTTTCCCGGACGCTTTATAGGCGATATATGTCATCACATCGACCGGATTGGTGGTTAAAACAAGTATCGCGCCTGGAGCAGTTTCGTTTACCTTTTTGATAATCTCCCGCACGATATTCGCATTCGTTTGGACCAGGTCCAACCGGGTCATTCCCGGTTTTCTTGCAATGCCGGCGGATATCACTATGATATTTGAGCCGCTCAAAAGTGAATAATCACTCCCCCCATCAACAATTACGTTCTTGCCCGTGGCGATGGCCGCAGCCCCCATGTCCATCGCCTCGCCAACGGCCAGATCCTCGACCAAATCTATCAGCACGATTTCATCGCAATCCACATCGTACAGCGTGGCATATGCCGATGTCGAACCTATTCTACCAGCGCCCACAAATCCAATTTTGACCATTGTCCCCCTCTCATAATAACGTCAGATGTCCTGTAAGTTCGTCCAGGTCCTCGCTTTTTGCTGGACCAATGCCCAGTGCTGTGGTGGTTCCTGGCGGCACCTCTGTCAATCCAGCGTCTGTGACCAGAGCGGTTGGAAAATTCAGTCGCCGTGCCCCCTCTCTCAACTCAAATAATTCCCTCTGATTGCTCACTTTCAGAACGACCTTCTTTTGGCCTCCATTTTTCCATGCCTTACGCACTCGGGGTTCTGCCGATTCATATGCTGAAACCGCTGCGTGCGCCACCTGTACAGCCAATTTACCCCGCGATAGAACGATATCGGTCCTGATGATTATACACTGTTTTATACTCGGATCCGTCATTGAATTGGCATCCCATTCTCATCGTATTTCATCTCGTCTCTTCGTTCATTTCTCCACTGCTGCCCCATCTTCTTGGCTTTAGCTCTTTTGAATTTATCGACAATGATATCATCCGAGACAGCGCCAATAGAATCCAGTGGAATGGAGAGAATTTCTTTTTTATGTTTAATCAATAATTGTCCATCATCGACGGCTATGCTTTCACCGATCTTTTTGCCATTGTATTTGACGATTTTGCACATATAATCGATTTCGGGGGCTTTATCTATTTCAGAGTCTTCCCCTCCGATCCTTAAAAATTTGAGGATTCTATTTTTAATTGTCATTATATCACCCAATTGGAACGAGTTGATATATATCATTCCACATTTAAAAGGGTGATGATATGATAAAATATGATGTGGTGGTCGTCGGCGCTGGACCCATTGGGTCAATGGCGGCAAAATATGCTGCCAAGAATGGAGCAGATACTCTTCTTATCGAGGAGCACCAGGAGATCGGAGCGCCAGTGGCATGTGCAGGCATCATCAGTACCAGAGCCTTGGATGAATGTGAGATCGGGATGGGCAGGTGGATAAACCGGGAGATCAAGGGCGCCTTCATATATTCTCCAGACGGCCGCAGCATCGCAGTCGGCGGAAATGAGACCAAGGCATATGTGATCGAGCGTAAGACGTTTGATCGGGAACTTGCGCGTCAGGCGCTCAGGGTGGGCGTCGATATTCTGCTAAAGACCAGGGCAGTTGGATTGAAAAATCGGGTTCTTGAGGTTATCAGTTACGGAGAGCATCTAAAGATAGAGGCAGGCATCGTCATCGGTGCAGACGGTGTTAAAAGTCAGGTCGCCAGATGGGCCGCTCTGGGAAACGTAAAAAAGGTCCTCGGCGGCGTACAGATCGAGGGATTGTATGAGTTGCGCGACCCGGAATTTGTAGAGGTATTTACCGGGTCGGTTGCACCGGGATTTTTCGCCTGGACAGTCCCAATTGAGGATGGTATTGCAAGAATTGGGCTGTGTGCGACTGCGAGACCGTTCCATCGTTTCAGGACCATGTTGGAGTCACATCCGATCGTCTCCAAACGCTATCGCGGGTCATATCTTGATTTTGTGGTCGGCGGCATTCCACTTGGGCCGCCTGAGCAAACCACAGCCGATGGCGTAATGCTCGTCGGCGATGCAGCAGGACAGGTTAAACCGACTTCTGGCGGAGGCATCTATACTGGTGCTCTGTGCGCAAAGATAGCAGGTGAAGTGGCAGCCGCCGCCCTAAAGGAGGGGGATACATCAGCGAAACGCCTGGCAGAGTATGAAAGGCGCTGGAGGTCTACCATAGGGCGGGAGCTCAAAATTGGGATGGGGGTTCATGAGGCCATGGGAAAGTTGAGCGACACCGATTTCAATGGGGTTATCAGGGCGCTTGACGACCCAGGGGTTCTGGACATCATATCTCAATATGGGGACATGGATTATCCCTCGTCAGTGGTGAAGAAATTGATTCTGGCAAAGCCGGGGTTATTGAGATTGTCGGGAGTTTTTGCGAGGGCGCTGGGATAATCGTTCTTTACTCACAAAGTTCTCAGAAGATTTAAGTATTATTGATACTATTAATGTTACGTGTTAAAAATCAGATATAGTAAGCATGCCAGACTTAGAATGATCGGGCGTGGCATATCTGGGGGAGAAGTGAAAGAAGCCATAATCAAAGGTGCAAAACGCATCCAAAATGGCAAAATCGTCTCATCGTATTCATACTTCGAAGTCGTTTACAAGAAAATTAAGGATGAAATTTACGTGATCACGGTAAAACCGAGGTGGTAATCATAAAAAAGTGTCCAATCTGTGAAAAAGGAAATCTGAAAGAAGGCGAGGTTGAGGAAGAGATGTTTGGAATATCTCTCGGAAGATACAAAGCAGAGATATGCAGTGAGTGTGGGGAATCTTTTGTGGATGAAAATACAATGAATGCCATGGAGCAAAAGGCAAGGCAGTTGGGTATATGGGGACTTGCCAAGAAAATAAAAATCGTGCGATCGGGGAACTCATTGGCTATTAGAATTCCCGCAGATATCGCCAGATTTTTAAAGTTACAGGAAGGCAAAGAACTGTTCTTACATCCAGAAGGAACTTCAAAACTCGCGATTGAGATAATTTAATCGATGTTCTGAAAAATATTCCTTTGGAAGACTTTAGAATCCCAGTTGAATGGAGAGTTCGGTCTTTTTCCCTTCAATATAAAACCTCTGAACGACAGGCAAAGGCTCATTACTGCAAGAGACGCAACTAACAGCGAAAAAAGATTATATAAGAAGAGGAGGAAGTGATTACTATGCGAAAGGTTGAGATAAAAAGCGTCGAGGACATAAGAGCATTGCCATTCGATGAGTGGGTGGAAGTTCCAGATGGTTTCGATATTGATTTTATAGATGTAGAAGATGACGTTCAAGTTCGTGATAACAAGATACTCGTGACTCTGCCAGAGAGCGTAACAAAGAAACTAAGTTTGAGCAAGAAGAACAAATTCACGGCGGTTTATTCTGA
Source organism: uncultured Methanocellales archaeon (assembly GCA_964412405.1). GTDB lineage: Archaea > Halobacteriota > UBA148 > UBA148 > JAJOKI01 > JAJOKI01. The sequence continues at coordinate 4,493 of CAYPOB010000031.1, forward strand.
TAGGAAGTTGATTATAGAGAAAGTGTAAAAAAAGCTCCAGCCAACTTCATCATGAAGCCCGGTCGTGGTAGTATCTTCAAAAAGAATGCGAATATCTTCCAGTCCAACATATTTTTCAGACAGTTCGATCAACTGAACCACTGTTCAATATAATGGGATAAAACACTTTCACCCGGCTACCATAAGAGTTATATTGTATGGGTAGAAAGAATTAATGTAAAAACGCATACCAACTTTGAGGATAATGATGGCGGCGAGAGAAATGAGAATAGCGCAGTATCATGATTGGTGGTTTGAAGATGATTGAGGCGATAAGGGATATCGGTATTCTAAAAATGATTGACAAGTTCGGTGAATTTGATTCTACTGCTTTGGAATCTGTAGATTCCTTTCTGGAACAAAGAGCGAAAGCTATTGAAAGTGGAGTGTATGCGTGTCTACAGTTCGAACCGATAAACGCAGAGCATATAGGGATATTTACGATTGATGGAGAAAGGATAAGATTTATTATAGAGAAAATAGACTCGGACGACAGCTGGAAATACTTATTTCTAAAAACCGCATCTCAGGGGACGTACATAACGCCAACATGGAAAGAAAGTCCGAGCAAGCTTGAAAAGACCTTTAATAAATATATCGAAGAATCTAAAGAGAATGATGTGGATTGGTTGCAGAACGCCGTTAAAATATTCAGATCTAACGCTATTGAGATTGGTGAATTGAAGGATGATGGAACGCTGGAAAGAAAATCGTTCTCTGAAGTGATGGAATGGGCAAAAAAAACTAAAAAGATAAAAGTATTCTCTATAGAGATTAACGGTAGGTATAATGCGGGGATTAAAGACCTCCTTGATAGCGCTCTAAATAATAAACCAAGGGCCACCTATGAAACAAAAGATGCCCAGTCATTCAATGTACAGGGTGTGAAATGCAGTTTGTGTCATAGTGGTGCTGAGCTCTTTCCTAATGTTCTCTCCGGTGTTGGGATAAATATTGCCAATGTGGATAAACCTGGATTCTTCCCTGGAGTTACCAGAAGGAATGCGAGTAAAGCGTTCCCGATTTGTGCACCATGCGCGGAAGCGTTATATGTCGCAAAATTCCATGTTTTCTCAGAACTTATTCAGACTATTTCAGGGCATCAAGCTTTAATCATTCCGCATTTGCTGGAGAGTAAGGATAAAAAAGAGGGATTAGATATTGTTACATGGGCTTTGAAATTGTTGAGAAAAGATGTAGGGGGTGCAGAACGAACAGAATCCGGAATTTTAAAGGATTTATCCGAGAACAGAGGAGTATCAACAGTCACTTTCATAATCGGTGACGTGAGAGGGCAGAGTGTACAGAATATAAGGAAAGTAATTCCTGACGTTCTTCCATCACGGCTTTCTGAGATTTCAAAGGCAATTGAGGATATAAACAGGGCGCATGATGACTATCCTGCAAAACATCCGTTAAAATCAAAGTACCTTAATCTTAATGGCAACCTTGGAATAGTAAGAGATGTGCTTGGATCGCCCAAATATTCAAAACAAAAGGTAGGTGGTGGAAGAAAACCGTTCAAAGCATCATCAGTTGATACACTCGATCTTCTGAGTGCGATCTTTCTTAAAAGAGAATATTCTTTGAAGGCTTTATTGGCTGAGTTCTCATCGAAACTATCATATGATTTCTTGGGGGCTTTATCGGATGACGACAAGAATAAGCCAATTTACTCGATTCAGAATAACATTGCTAGTATGGTACATTTACTTTCATTCTTAGATCAACTGGAGGTGATCAAAATGAATTCGGGGAAGAATTTTGTGAGCAAATATCTTGAAAAGCACGGAGGACTGAAACCTTTGAATGACTTCTTAAACGAAGAAGCAAAGGGACTGGACACTGGGGAGAAGCAATACGCCTTCTTGGTTGGGTTGTTGTTTGGTAAGCTGATAAGTTTCCAGCAGCGGAGAGGTGTTGCGACCAGTGGCTTGAAATGGCTAAAAGGGCTTCAGTTGAGTCCACAGGACCTGATGGAGATATTCGTGAAGACGCGGGGCAAACTCGACGACTACAGCACACCCAGGAGCGCATGGTCAGACGAGATGCGGGGTGTAGCTGAGGCGATTGGAGCGCTCGGTGCAGACATTGGAAATTGGACCATAAGCAGGAAGGAGATACCGTATTACCTATGTCTCGGGCAGAGTTTATCAGGATATTATCTGCCAGGCAAAGGTGGCGATGGACAATCTGATAATCAAGAAGAGGTGAATGAAAAATGAGTGAACCGACTAAAAACAGGAATGAGTTTCTCTTCCTGTACGATATCAAGAATGGCAATCCCAATGGGGATCCAGATGAGAACCGACCACGTATAGACGATGTGACCAAACGGTGCTATGTGACCGATGTTCGGCTGAAGAGGTTTGTGAGAGACTATTTGATACAGACCGAGGGGGAAGATTCGATACTGGTGACCAAACTCGGCGTCAAGACTGTAAATCTCACAGATAGGGTCAAAGAAAGCCTTAAAGACATGGAAGAAAGCAAAATCGAAGGCGAAGTGCTGATGAGCACTTTGTTGGAAACTTTTGTCGATCTGAGAATGTTTGGAAGTCCACTTGCATTTAAAAGTGCCCCAAAAGAATGGGGAGAAACAAGCAAAGTTACCGGCCCAATCCAGATTAACTTTGGTGAGACTTTACACCAGGTAGAAGAGGTAACTTTCCACGGCACAAGTGTATTCAGGTCAAGAGGGGAGGCGGAAAAGTCTCAGCAGAGAATGGGAACATTTACAACCTATTATGCCATTCCCTATGGACTCATCGCATTCCATGGCGTTGCCAATGAAAATGCTGCTAAGACAACAGGACTTACGGAAAAAGACCTTGATAAATTTAAGGTTGCACTCTGGAAAGGCGTCAGAGAAACATCTTCTGCTCATACCCGTACAAAGCGAGATCAACAGCCGAGACTACTTCTAAACATAGTTTACAAAGAGAAAATTGAGATTGAAGAGAACGGGGCTAAGAAAGAGGTTCCAACAGAGTATCATATTGGAGCACTCGAAGAGAAAGTCACACTGACACCAACGGCAGATGATAGAGACGAGATCAATATCCGAACGTTCAAGGATTATATGCTTGACTTTAGTAGATTGATCACTGCCATCACGAAAGTAAAATCCAAGATAGAACGAATAGAATACTGTTTCTCTCCAGAATTTGCAGAGCTCTATAACGATGCATTGATTTCTGAATTGAAGACTTCGTTGAATGGAATTGACGTGAAAGACATTGATATAGATAGATTGGGTTAGATGAAGGGTTAACATGGATTCTCTTCCGATTGTGGTCTTCAGATATCATGGAAGGTATGGGCACTTTCGCAAGCCCTATAGTAATGTATCTTCCCTCTCCTACCCTTTTCCGCCAAGAACGGCTATTGCAGGTCTATTGGGAGCAATTCTTGGAGTTAAGAAGGAGATGGTTGCTGAGACTTTCAATTACGATAATGCGCGGATTGCGGTTGAGATGGATACAGAGGTAAAAACAGTCACGCATGTAACCAACTTCAGGCAGGACAGTCCAGGAGATGTTAATTACTCAATCAAACGTCCAAAACGTGACTGGAAACCCAAACCATTGAAGAGGGTGCCCGATCAGAATATATCTACTCAAATTCCGATGGAACTCCTGCGAAATCCATCATATCTCGTCTATGTCAATCTAACTAATCGTATGGATGAATTGATATCTCGCATCAAGACCGAGCGGTATGTGTACACGCCATGCATGGGGCTCTCGGAATTTCTTGTGGAAGTCGAGTATATCTCTGAAGGAGTGGCAGAACCACTGGAGCCAGGTGAGTTTGATGTATCGACTGTGGTTTGCAAGGACGACTGCTCTCTCGTGCTGGATCGTTTAAATCCGGAAGAAGGGCACAACATTCACGAATTGAAAGTACCCCATCTCGGGACGGCAGAGAGAACCTTCACCTACAGGCGTTATATAGTGGATATGTCATCAAAACCGCTGCCAATCCGGATGAAGGAGAGGGCGTATCAGTATAAGGATAAAATCATCGCCTTTCTGTGATGTTGCAATGGAACATAAACTTATATCGCATTCACTGGATCATCCTCTGACGCTGGAAGACCATATTTATCAGGTCTGTAGAGCCGCTAACTATCTTGTTTCTCAAAAATCACTGAATTTCAAGGGGATTTCTAAGGAACAGATTGTGGAGTTGTGCATTCTGACCGCACTCTGCCATGACTTTGGTAAGAGCACGGCATTCTTTCAGGACTATATCCAGAGCAAGATGGATGGCCCAGAGTATGAAGGAAATACGAGAGATAAATCGCATTCCTTAATTTCTGCTTTCTTTGGCTGGCATATAACCGAAAAATGGATATCAAGAAACGATCGACTTGCTGAACATTGGAAACCATTCCTGCCGTTCGCTGTCTTTCTGGCTATCGATGGGCATCACGGGAGATATAAGAGTATAGAAGATGTATTGAAGAGCGTCGATGAAAATTATAATCTGTTGGGGAGGCAGGTTAATAGAGTTCAACCGGGGATATACGAGTATGAATCGTCTGGTTTTAAGCTCTCTGATGGGAAGGATTTCAGCGTTGGTACAATCGATTCTATATTAAGCAAGATTAGAAGATTACATAGAAAATATGGAAAGATTAACCTCGATATTCAGATAGAACATAGAATTCTGGCATTATTTCTGTATTCCATTCTTTTAGAGTCGGATAAGGCATATCTTGCTTCAGATAGTCCTGAACAGTATGAAAGAGAACCTATTACTATTCCGGATGATCTTGTGGATAAGCATCTTAAAAAACTAAAGAAAGATAAAGCCATAGATGAAGAGCGGGCTAAGGCGCATGAAGAGGTTATCTCTGATGTTAACATATTTCCATTAAGCGAAAGAATACACTCAATTACTTTGCCTACGGGATTGGGGAAAACCCTGCTATCGGCATCGTGGGCATTAAAACTCAGAGATAGGATTAAACAATTGGAAGGGTTTACACCCAAGATAATCATTTCACTTCCTTTTCTTTCCATTATCGAACAGACAGACGAAGTTTATAAAGAATTTCTTGGTGAATTTTATGAAAAATATAAAGATCGCCTTTATATGCCAAGGTATTCCATAGCTGATTTTAAATATGAAGACGGTGTCGATGAGGAGGAGCGAAGCGATAATTCGGTTGATTTTTTCTTGAATATCTGGAACTCTGAAATCATTGTTTCAACGTTTGATCAATTGCTCTACTCGTTGTTTTCATTGAAATCAAAACACCTTATGCGCTTTCACAACCTGTTCAATGCGATAATAGTCTTTGATGAGATACAGGCACTGCCGTCAGAACTATGGAAACCGTTTGAATATTTCTTCAAGAAATTGTCAGAGGTCGGAGGCACACATATCCTATTGATGTCTGCCACACAACCAGAATTTTTCCCGGGCGCAATAGAACGAGTTCCAGAACATGAAGAGTATTTTAAAAGTCGTAGACGGGTAAATCTTCATATAAAACCAAAAGAGAGATCACTTGAAAGTTTTATGGAGAATCTGCCAGATCTTTTGAATGAACACTCTGATGAATCATTGATGATCGTACTGAACACACGAGATTCCAGTAAGTCGATTTTTAAAAAGATAGAAGAGATGATTGATGAAAGAACGATTCTTGAACGACCGCTGATCTACTTATCATCTCTTGTTGCTCCGTCACAGAGAACCAATCGGATTTTAGATATCAAGCGTTGCATCGAAAAAGAACTGAATCCAGTTATTGTAACGACTCAGTGCATCGAGGCTGGTGTAGATATCGATGTTGACCATATTGTACGGGATTGGGCTCCGATGGATTCAATCTTTCAGGTTTGCGGCAGATGCAACCGCAATGGGCAAAAAGGAACAGGTGGAGTTGAAATTGTTAAACTTGTATCAGATAAGGGGTGGATTTTCTCCAATATGGTTTATGATAACATCCTTTTAGATTGCACAGAGTTTAGTATGAGTGGAAATATTGAAATTCCGGAAGAACAGTTTTACAATCTTGGATATCGTTATTTCGAGATGGTGAGAGGGCGATTAGGGAAATCGATGAAGATTGTGAGAGCTTATGCACAATACGCTCATAAATATGACGAAACGATTGTAGATATCAAAAAGCTATTGCGGGGCGACGAGTATCAAGAACAATTCATAGTCTCGTCCTTGGATAAAAATTTGCCAAACGAGATTGACAAGGCGCTGATGATAGAAGATAGATGGAAAAGACGCTATGCTATAAAACGTCTCAGCAAGAATATTTCAGAACATTCCGTGAGTATACGGTTTGAAAAATGGATGCCTTGCAGACCAGACGATCTGACGATACGTCAAATCGGAAACTTTAGGATTCTGGATGAACAATTTTATGATAAAAAAGGTGTGGGGTTAGATGTTGATCTTAAAAATCCTATTGGTGGAACCCTAATCTTCTAAAAGGACGATCTCATGAAACTAAAAACTCTAACCTTAACTTTGGAATTGTCACAGAGCAAGTTCTGTGAGAGTACCAGATGTTCCATCTGGTACACCGATAAGCCCATCAAAGAAGACGCATCAAAGCTCAGAGGTTTCTTTGCATCCAAGTTCACTGAATATGCGCTTCTTCATCAGCATGATGTCGGTAAACTCATCTATCGATACCCTAAAATCCAGTATAAGATGATCGATGGTGTGCCTCTTGTTCTGGGGATTGGAGAGGGCGCAGATGTGCTAAAGGAGATTTATGATAAGTATGATGAGATAAGGCTTGATGAGAACACCTATAATGTTGTTGGAAGAGGCATTACTTTGAAAGAGGTGGATTTTGGTCTTTGTGATGGAATTTACAGTTATAGTTTTATCACGCCATGGATCGCTTTAAGCCAGAAGAACTATGAAAAGTATTGGAAATCTGATAGAGTAGGGCAGAGGGAGCTTTTGCGGAGAACACTCATTGGGAACATTCTTTCTGCATCGAAGGGGTTGGACTATACGGTTCCAGATGAGATCAAGCTGGATATAGTGGGGAGAGTAACTCCGAAAAAGTGTTTCATCAAAAAAACACCACTTGTAGGATTCGGGTGTGATTTTATGGTGAACTTCAATATCCCGGATCTCATAGGTCTCGGTAAGTCCGTTTCGCGTGGTTTTGGTGCTGTTAGGATTGTGTGAAAATGCAGTTAGTAATCAACACCCGTGGTTCATATCTCAGGAAAAAAGGTGATTGTTTTCTGGTCAAAAATGATGATAGGGTTTTTGAGGTCTCCGTTAGGAAAGTTGACAGCATTTTAATCACGACTTCTGCCTACATATCCACAGATGCCATTCAGTTTGCAGTTGAGAATA
>CAYPOB010000032.1:0-6167 GCA_964412405.1 uncultured Methanocellales archaeon
ATCACCATTCTGAATTATGTATGAATTACTATATGAATCTATGCTTAAAGTAATTCAAAGTTCTGCTTAAAAAATTGATTGGCTCTAACTTTAGAATTGACATCACGGTTTACGACAGGGCTATAGAGAAAGCAGAGCAAATGAGTAGGGGCCGCTAATCTTTAAGCCACTCGTACGTCCTTTCTGGTGTCGTCCTCTAAGCCCGTAAACCATCGTCTTCATGCATTATATCCCTCTCGCACACAGTTTAACCAACTCAACTCCTTCCTGCATCAATTCCCCTGCCCTCTCCATCGTCTTAGATTCCGCAAATACCCTGATAATTGGCTCGGTCCCGGACGCCCTGATTAACACCCAGCCATCATCATACCATATCTTCACACCATCTGTGGCATCCACGTTGCCCTTGGCGATCTTTTTGACCTCCTTCATCACATCATCTCTATCAGGAACCGCTATCTTCTTCTTTATGTTGTAGTACCTGGGAATCTCGCCAGCTAACTGAGATAGAGTTTTTCCGGTACTGAGCATCTCGAGAATCTTTGCAGCTGCCATTGTGCCATCTCTGCCCTGCAGGTGTTCCGGGAAAATCAACCCCCCGTTCCCCTCGCCGCCGAATACGGCCCCCGTTTCGATCATCATTCTCGCCACGTGTATGCTCCCGACCGGGGTCCACACAATCGTTCCGCCATTCTGCTCAACGACATCGACAACGCATTGAGAAGAACTCACTGGCGTTACCACAATGCCTTTTTCCTTTCCAGTAATGGCGTGCTTTGCAAATATCGCAAGGAGGACCTCCTCGCTGACGAATACACCATTTTCATCCACGAAGACCGCCCGGTCAGCATCTCCATCCTGGGCGACGCCTAAATCCGCTCCGGTTTTTTTCACAAGGGAAATCAAATCGCCGAGGGCGTCTTCGGTCGGTTCAGGAGTGCGTCCCGAAAACATTCCATCGGGCTGTGCATTCAACTCGATCACCGTGCAACCCAATTCGCGCAATAAAGAAGGAGTGACAACGCATCCCGCACCACAACCAGGGTCTATGACGACCTTGAACTTCTCACCTCGTATTTTATTCACATCGACGAGTTTTTTAACCCCCTCCTTGTAACCAGAAATCGCATCGTCCGTGCTCAATTTGCCGATATTTTTCCACTCGGCCCTTCTAAATTCTCCCAGTTCATGTGCCCTTTCCACCTCTTTCTCCGCATCCCTGCTGAACTCGGTACCATCGCCGTCTACAAACTTCAGGCCGTTATACTCACGCGGGTTGTGGGATGCAGTTATGATAACTCCTGCATCTGCGAAATCCCTTACATAACACTGAATGACGGGGCTGGGTGCAACGCCGAGGTCGATGACACTGCATCCAGTGGACTGCAGGCCAGAAACTGCGGCATTTTTTAGCATCTCGCCTGAGATTCGCGTATCCCTCCCCACCGCCACGATGCTTTTCTCATCGATCAGCGTGCCCAGACTCAGACACAACCTCATGGCAACATCTGGCGTCAGCTCTTTGTTTGCAATGCCCCTTATTCCATTTGTTCCAAAGATTGGTTTCCAGTCCATTGTCGATGCCAAATAATTAATACGCTTAACACTTATAGATAATCATACGGTACGGTCGTTACTATGTATGATGTCAAACAGATCAGAAAGGATTTTCCACTTCTTGAAAAAGTGACATATCTGGATAGCGCATCCACTTCGCAGACTCCCTGCCAGGTGGTCAATGCGATGAGTGAATATTTTTTTGAATACGCGGCGAACTATGGTCGTGGAGCATACGGCCTCGTAAGGAAGACGACGGAGCAATACGAAGGGACACGAAAGCGGGTCGCGGATTTTATCGGCGCAGATGAGTCGCACATAATTTTCACACGGAACACGACCGAGAGCCTCAACATGGTGGCGCTCGGGCTTGAATGGTCGAAGGGCGACCATATCGTGACCACGTTAATAGAACACCACTCCAATCTGCTCCCATGGATAAGGTTGAAGGAAAGGGGAGTTCGTGTGGACCTCGTCGAATCGGATCGACAGGGAACCGTGAACCCTGCGTCTATCGAGGATGCGGTCACAGAGCATACGAAACTGATAACGATAGGCCACGTCTCAAACGTCTTTGGGTCCATTCAGGACGTTGAAAAAATGGCAGAGATCGCCCATGAGAACAATGCGCTGTTTCTGATAGATGGCGCGCAGTCTGTTGGGCACATGCCGACGGACGTCAGGAAACTGGACTGCGATTTCCTGGCATTTCCAGGCCACAAGGGGATGCTTGGGCCGCAGGGTACGGGCGTATTATATGCGAAAGACCCAACGCAGCTCAGGCCAACATATGTGGGGGGCGGAACAGTGCGGTCGGTTAGCATTGCGGCGGAGAATTCCTTTGAACTGGACGAGCCGCCATACTGCTTTGAATCCGGAACCCCAAATATACCCGGCGTGATCGGGCTTGGGCAGGGCGTTGAATATGTGGAAAACATCGGCATAACCGATATCGAGCGTCATGTAACATCGCTGGCGCAGGACGCAGCCGACCGTCTGGGAGCATTACCAAACGTCGAGGTGTATGGGCCGACTGAACGGGGTTGTTCGGTCCCATTCAATATAAAATCGATAAACCATCATGACGTCTCGATGATTCTCGATAATGCTAAAATTTGCACGAGGAGCGGTCACCATTGCGCTATGCCAGCACATCAATTCCTGGGAGTGGATGGCACTGTACGAGCGTCCTTTGCGCTATATAACACCATGGAAGAGGTGGACATGTTGGTAGATGCCGTGAAAGCCACTTCGCTATGAGTTGCTCTAATGAGTAAATTTAATAACCAGCCCGATATTCTATGAGGGAGTGGATAAAATGAGAAATGATGGACAAATAAGATCGTGTTCTGCACACGGCTATTTCAGAGGTGAGGAATGCGAATGCGGCGAACCAGGACGTCTAATTTTGGATGAGGAAAGGACGGTGCGGCTTGGGAAGATGATTTCGGGAGCATTGCGGCACTTTCCAGATAAATTCGGACTCAATATGGACCGACAGGGGTGGGTGGACATAGAGCGATTGGTCATCACACTTGAGGATAGGTACCAGTGGTTTCACAGGGAGCATCTGTTTGCGCTGGTCGAATCCGATATAAAGCAAAGGTATGAAGTAATGGGGGACAAAATTCGGGCGCGGTACGCCCATTCAGTGGATTTGGACCTTGACCTGCCGCTAAATAAACTGCCTGAACTTTATTATGGAGCGACCGAGGAGGAGGCGGACATGATATTGGAGATCGGATTGAAACCCATTAAGCAGAGATATCTTCATCTGAGCACCAGCTTCGACGAGGCGATTCGAGTCGCAGAATACCGAACTAAACAGCCAATAGTGATAACAATAGATGCACAGCGGGCACAGAAGGACGGCATCAATATGATGAAGGTAAACGACCAAATATGCATTTCAGAGAGTATTCCGCCTGCATTTCTGGATGTCATCTCTTAGTGATGCGAACCAATTCATACTCATCTATATCAAATTGCACGTCAAAAAACTGCCTGGTCACCCAGATATTCGTTTTCGTATGTGGGGTCAGAACCCTCGTCGTAAAGGAGCATTCGCCCTTAGCCAGCGCCATATACGGTATCAACTGATCCGACAGATGTGTATCAATAGCTGCACCGCATTTAAGGTCGATTAAAAGCGATTTAGCCGCCTCTCTGCCGACGGTCTCTGCCGGCTTGCCCCTTTCCCCGATGGCGCATACGCCAATTCCATCGTGCCACAGCGTGATGCCACTGCCGGTAGATTCACCAGTAGCCGATACTTCAGTCGATATCCGTGCATCATATCCTTCTTCAACCAACACGCTTCTTGCAGACATGGCCTGCCTCACTGCGACGTGTTCTGGCAGTCCTGAACATGTCGAAATCCCTATGGGATTACGACTCTCCCAGTTCTTCGATCTGCGACATGTCGAAATCCCTATGGGATTACGACTCTCCCAGTTCTTCGATCTGCGACATGTAGAAATTCCCTTTATCTCGATTTTTCTAGATGACTTCAGCACCACGCCCCTCAGTTCAGTAGGAGGACGGATAACTGCTTTGACCATCCCCCCTCCGCGCGGATAATATCCTCTCTTGACGATATCAATCTGTACGTCATATCCCATTTTAGCTACCACGGGCAGCATGACATATCTAACATAATCAATGGATGGTGACCACCGTATGTCAGTGCCTCCCCTGATCTTTAGGCAAACGGGACCGTCAGCATATATCGCCGCTAACATCAGGCACTGCAAAAGAAGGGGAATGCTGCCAGCAGTCCCGATATCTAGCTTGTACTCTCCGCTTTTTATTTCGCGGGGGGCGAAGAATACTTCGGTCGACCCAAGCGCCAGCCCTCCGACCTCGGCGTCCGTTAGCATTGCGACGCCTCTCACTGCCTCAAGGTGCTGGGCTGAAAGACCCGGTGTCCGTCTGTTCGCCCTGATGTTCTCGATCGTGACCGCCTTTCCACTTATGGCTGAAAGCGCAATAGATGTCCTGAGAATCTGCCCTCCACCCTCCCCATATGAACCATCTATTTCCATCATCTGACGTTATGCTTCCTGTAAATCTCCATCTTTTTGCTGAAAATATCGGCTATGGAGGGGGGAGTATAGGTTATGGCATTGGCTCCTGCCTCAATTGTCTTTAGTATAGTATCCTCAGTGGGTCCGCCGGTGGCTATAATGGGAATATCGGAAAACTCATCCCTGATTTGTCTAACTATCTTGGCGGTTTTAGCTGCTCCTGAAACATTTAAAATTGCCGCCCCCGTCTCTATTCGTTCCGCCACATCATCTCTCTCATTCTCCCCACTCTCTTCCGAAACCACGGTGACCGCAACCGGAATGTCTATAGTTTGAACCAAACGTTTTAAGATATCATTGGATATCATGGCATTAACTACTATTCCTATAGCCCCTTGAAATTCGGCATCCAGAGCCAGATTTATCACTCTTCTGTGCTGGGTTAATCCGCCCCCTACACCGCAAAAAACCGATACATCTGTGGCCATCATCATGGCATGGGTGATACTGGGCTGGGGAGTAAAGGGATGGACTGCGATGATTGCATCGGCATTGGTGTTTTTTATTATCGCGATATCCGTGGTAAAAACCAAAGACCGGATAATTTTACCAAATATCTTTATCCCGCTTGCCTGTCCGATAACCTCTGGCACCTCTATGATGTCCTTTCTCAATATCCCCCTTATTTCGGGCGTTGGTATGTTCAATATGGCATCCACTCCTTTTGCTATTCGACCGCTTTTGCGATCACCGGGGCAGCACTGATAATGCTCGCGCCAGTCTCGATGGTGTCGGTGGCGATGAGCTCCTTTATACCTGCTTTGAACAATCTGGTGAGCGCATTTCTCGCCAGCACTGGATGGACACAGGCGACATATATATCGTTGGGTTTCTGCCTCCACAGCAGTTCAATCGCTTCGACCATGGTTCCCCCAGTGGATATTATGTCATCTACGATTACGATATCTCTGTTCATTATATCCGTATGTTTTGGTATTATTTCCACCTCTTCTCCATTCAGCCGTACCTTCTTCAATACGTCGTAATCGATGCCAAGTTTAGAAGCAGATGACTGGGCCAGCGCGCATGCACCATCGTCCGGTGCGATAATGATCGGCATATCGAGGTCGAGGGACTTGATGTAGTCCCCTATTAATGGTGCCACATTTAGGTCCTGCGCAGGTCCGTTGAAGTGACTCAATATCGACGGGTCATGGATATTGACCGTTAAAATTTCGTCTGCATTAATCGTCCTTGCAATGGCGCGCGCACTGATCGGTTCACCGGGGTGTGATGACTTCTCCTGGCGTGCATATCTAAAATATGGAATTACCACCCTAACCCGTCCCGCCCCCTCACATGCGTCGATCAACTGCAGCAAGTAAATTAAGTCCCCATCGGAAACCGTGCTCTGAATGATCAGAACATCGTCGCTTATCTCATCCAACACCCGTATGCACGCCTCGCCATCGGGAAACCGCTTATATTCAGTCAAAAGGATATCGCAATTTAACTCTTTCGCAACCCTGATTGCGAGCAACTGTGATGCAGGTCCACTGATGATTTTCAAGTTATACCTCCTAC
>CAYPOB010000032.1:6267-11814 GCA_964412405.1 uncultured Methanocellales archaeon
TTATGATTATCTTGTCCTATTAATAATATTTGATTTGGCATGCGCACTCTTATAAATGTGGCGATGAATAATTGGGTGCAAGTGTGAGTTGAGGTGCAAAGCATATTAACGGTTGAAATCTATATATACAATACAAAGACAATGTGTATTGGACGGTATAATAAATGAGTGATGATCTTTTAGGTGGACTGGAACTGAAGACGACTGACGATGTCGATGTGCCCGAACTTCTGATAGACCAGGTGATAGGCCAGGAACATGCTGTCGAGGTCATTAAGAAGGCGGCTAAACAGCGAAGGCACGTGATGTTGATTGGAACGCCAGGAACTGGCAAATCGATGTTAGCGAAGTCCATGTCCGAGCTCCTGCCGAAAGAGGAGCTGCAGGACATCCTGATATATCATAATCCAGAGGACTCGAACAATCCAAAGGTCAGGGTCGTCCCAGCAGGGGAAGGGAAACAGATAGTTCAATCTCACAAAATAGAGGCTCGGAAGAAGTCCCAGATGAGAAATATGTTTTTTATGATGCTCGTCATAGGTATCGTGCTATTTGCCGCCATACAGGGACAATGGTTGATGGGCATTATTGCCGCTCTTCTTTTGCTAATATTACTCAGACAGATCGTTCCGAGAGATGAGATGATGGTGCCGAAATTGCTGGTATCGAATGCTAAGAAGGACACAGGTCAATACATCGATGCTACTGGCGCACATGCTGGTGCTCTGCTCGGAGACGTGCGGCACGACCCATTCCAGAGCGGCGGGCTTGAAACCCCGTCACACGATAGAGTAGAGGCGGGAGCGATTCATAAGGCGCACAAAGGCGTTCTCTTCATCGACGAAATCAACACCCTCTACATAGAATCTCAGCAGAGCCTGTTAACTGCCATACAGGAGGGCGAGTATCCGATTACAGGACAGTCCGAACGTAGTTCAGGGGCAATGGTTAAGACGGACCCGGTGGCATGTGATTTCGTCATGGTGGCCGCAGGCAATCTCGATTGCATCGGGGGCATGCATCCAGCACTGCGCTCCAGAATCAAAGGATATGGCTACGACGTTTACATGCGCGATTCCATGGATGACACGCCAGAGAACCGACGCAAGCTAATTAAATTCGTAGCACAGGAAGTCACAAAGGATGAAAAGATTCCTCATTTCACGGTGAGCGCTGTCGAGGAGATAATCAAGGAAGCGAAACGTAGCAGTGGCAGAAAGGGGCACCTGACCCTTAAATTGCGTGATCTGGGCGGATTGATTCGGGTTGCAGGTGATATCGCTCGAGCAGAAGGTGTAGAACTCACCGAAGTCGAACACGTCCGCAAAGCCAAGAAGATAGCGCGCTCGGTTGAACAGCAGGTGGCAGACCGACATATTGAGCGGATGGAAGATTATAAAGTATTCAGAAGTGAAGGCGCAGAAATAGGGAGGGTTAATGGGCTTGCAATCATCGGTGGCGAATCCGGAGTGGTCCTTCCCATCGCTGTGGAAATAACACCAGCACAGTCGAAGGAGGAGGGAAAGGTTATCGCGACAGGTCTCCTTCAGGATATTGCCAGAGAAGCTGTTCAGAACGTTTCAGCCTTCTTCAAAAAATTCTCAGGGCACGACATATCGAATAAGGACATACACATCCAGTTTATAGGGACTTATGAAGGCGTTGAAGGCGACAGCGCATCGATATCGGTTGCTGCGGCGGTCATATCCGCGCTGGAAGGGGTTCCGATCGACCAGAGTGTGGCTATGACGGGATCGCTATCGGTCAGGGGCGAGGTGCTTCCTGTGGGGGGAGTTACTTATAAAATCGAGGCGGCGGCGCAGTCAGGCATCAAAACGGTTTTAATCCCAAAGTCGAATGAAAACGATGTACTGCTCGAGGAACATTACAAGGATAAGATAAAAATAATCCCGGTATCGACCATCAATGATGTCCTTGGGCATGTCCTCATCGGCCGAAATAGAAACAGCCTGATCAAGAAACTCCATAAATTCGCCTCCGATGCCAAAGTGGATATATCATTGCTGGACGGGGCAGTGCCGCACTGAGGGTTGGGTAGTTTTAATGGATGCAGATTTTCACGATATCAAAATCCTTGAGACCTCCAACACCTCCATCATTTTAGACAACGGAGCCATTGAGGAGATAGCCACCAGCTTTTCGAAGAGGGCTGGCGTTCGGGTGCTGGTCGATGGTTCATGGGGCTTCACATCTACCGATGACGTTGACGCTATCGATGATGCCCTGCGTTCCGCCACCACCCTGGCGATGCAGGCGCACGAGAAGGCGCCGTGCACTTCGTTCCCCATCACATTGACGGACCCTACCAACATTCGCCATATATCGAAGGTCAAAAAAGACCCACGTGATGTTCCTGTTGAAGAAAAAGTTCAATTGTTAAAGGACATCGAACAGCAGATGAAACTTCCACAAATCGTCAGCACAAACGTACATTATTCAGAGTCGGAAATACATATGCTTTATACCAATTCGGAAGGTGCTGAATGCGAATCCAAATTGACCCGATGTGGGTTTGGCATTGCGGCAATAGCCAAGGGCGAGGATTTGCAGGTGGGATACGATAGTCGATTCGGCGTTTGCGGTTATGAAATATTCGATCGATATGATGCGCTATCACTGGCCAACGACGTTGGAACTGCTGCAGTTCAATTGCTAAGCGCAAAAGCGTCTCCCGGGGGACATCTGCCCGTGATACTCGACCCCAAGCTGGCTGGCGTCTTCATACATGAGGCGCTGGGACATGCGGCCGAAGCGGACCTGGTGCTCGAGGGCAGTTCCATCCTCAAGGGGGAACTGGGAAAGCAAATCGCATCTGAATTGATATCCGTTCACGATGATCCGACGCTCCCAGAATTCGGATATTATCCATTCGATAGTGAGGGCGTGTTGCCCGCAAGAACGACGATTATCCAGGACGGCGTCCTCAATCAGTACTTACATTCAAGAGAGACCGCAGCCAGACTTGGTTTCCAAAAATCTGGAAACGCCAGAGCACAGGGATGTGGAATCCCCATTGTCCGTATGAGCAATACGTTCATCGAGGAGAGAGATACATCATTTGATGAGATGGTCGAGGATATTCAATACGGCATATATCTGATGGGATCGGGGGGCGGGCAGACGAACCCTGGCGAAGGCGTATTTCAATTCAATGCCGAAAAGGGACACTTAATTGAAAATGGCTCTCTAACAACGCCATTGCGTAATGTCTCACTTTCAGGTAACACGCTCGAGATTTTGAAAAATGTGGTCGCAGTGGGCAACGATTTGAAATATCACTCGGGATTATGCGGCAAGAACGGTCAACTGATACCAGTAAGCGATGGCGCACCCCATATCATGATATTTTCTGCAATGGTGGGCGGTTCTACATGATGCCGTGGGGGTGCGACATGGAATCCGTCGTAGAACGTGCCGAACAAGCCGGCGCTGATGAGGTCGAGGTTTTCCACGTTGATGGAAAAGTCACCTCCATCGATATCGAGAGGGACGAGATCAGCCTGGCAGAGAAGTCGATCATACATGGTATGGGCATCAGGGCATCCGTCGACGGCGCAGTTGGTTTTTCGAGCACCAACGATTTTACGAAAATCGAGAAAGTTATCGAGGATGCCATAAAATATGCCGCTATCAAATCACAGGATGCCAGCGATTGGAGGGGGTTTCCATCCAACGGCAAATATCCAAAAGTAGATGGCGTATTTGACAAAAAGCTCCATGACATCGATCTAGTGAGTTGCATAGATTTCTGCTGTGAAATGATAGACGGCGCCAAATCAGTGGAACGTGCCATGCCCACCTCCGGGAGCTTCGTATGTTCCTCCTCGACCAGAACGATCTGCAACTCGAATGGAATTATGGTGTGTGAATCTGGAACCATTATTGAGGGATCAATCGATTCAGTGGCACGTGATGGCGGCATCTCAACAGCATCGGAATTCGATGTATCAAGGAGCATGGATATAGATTTTTATCGGGTTGGTTTCAATGCGTCGGACCTGGCCAACCGATCTTTGAATGGGACCACAATGGGGTCGGGAGAAATCCCTGTTCTGTTCATGCCGATCGCCTTTGCAGAAATCATCGGCAATGCATTGACTCCGTCATTAAACGCAGATAATGTCCAGAAGGAGAGGTCGGCGCTGTGCGGAAGGCTGGGCACAACTATAGCTTCAGAGGAGCTTGACATTATCGATGACGGTTTGCTCGCTAGGGGAGTTGGAACGGCGATGATGGATGATGAGGGGACCCCTTCTCAAAAATCCGGTATAATCGTCAATGGCGTGCTCGAGAGCTTTCTATATGACTGTTATACTGCAGGTAAAGACGGTCGAAAGAGCACCGGCAACGGCGTCCGTCACTCATACTCATCTGCGCCAGACGTTGGTATTCGCAATATGTCCGTCCAGTATCCGCCGACGGATATCATTTCTGAAACATCTCACGGAATATTGATCGATTCGGTTATCGGGGCGCATACCGCGAATTCGGTGTCCGGCGACTTCTCGGTCGAGGCGAGAAACGCCTTTATGATTAGGGATGGTTCTATCTGCGAGCCCATCAAGTCCCTCATGATATCTGGAAATGTGTTTGAGTTATTGCAGAAGATAGATGGAGCGGGCTTTGACAGTCGTGTTGTTGGCAATATCATCACTCCGACCGTCAGAGTTTCAAACCAGCGAGTTATAGGTGTTGGGTAAATCATGGCAAAATATATGGCCGCGAAGGAGACTTCGTCACTCGACTCAAAAATAGAGCTCGCTCATAGAATCCTCCAGAACTGTCATTTCTGTGAACGACGCTGTGGCGCGAATCGACTAAAACATGAAGTTGGATACTGCGGTGTCGATGCTGTATCGCGATATGCATCGGAATTCCTGCATTATGGCGAGGAGCCTGAACTGGTACCATCGCACACGATTTTTTTCACGGGATGTACATTTTCCTGTGTATACTGTCAGAACTGGGATATAGCGCATAGAATCGCTCCCGAAGAGCCCCTTCTTCCGGAAAAGATGGCAGAACTTATCGCTATGAGGAAGCACCAGGGCGCGAGAAACGTGAATTTTGTGGGCGGAGACCCAACGCCGCACTTACATACCATACTGCAAATCATGAATATATGCAATGTCAACACGCCGATGGTCTGGAACTCCAACATGTACTGCTCAAAAGAGGCGATGGAATTGTTAAGCGGCGTGATAGATGTTTATTTAGCGGATTTCCGATATGGTGCTGATGAATGCGCACAGAAATACTCAAATGTAAAAAACTACTGGGACATCGTCATACGAAACTTCCTCGCGGCATATGGGGATGCAGAGCTTATCGTAAGACATCTTGTGCTGCCCGGTCATATCGAGTGCTGTACGAAGCCAATCGTGGAGTGGATTGCGGAATACATGCCTGAAGTTAGGTTCAATCTCATGTTTCAGTATGCGCCGCATTACAAAGCAGATCGATATCCGGAGCTGAACCGTCGGCTGGGATACGAGGAAAGAAGGAGAGCACTCGAGATCGTTCAAA
>CAYPOB010000033.1:0-4509 GCA_964412405.1 uncultured Methanocellales archaeon
TATCAACGGCATCCTAAGTCCCATGTTTCCACCCGGACATATACTCCATTTGCTCGGCGCTCATTCGGTCAATCTGAATCCCCATCGATTCTAATTTCAGGCGCGCCACCAGCTCATCGATTTCTTCGGGGACGCCGTAGACCTTATTTTGGAGTCCCCTCCCATGCTCCACGATATATCTGACGCATAGTGCCTGATTGGCGAAGCTCATGTCCATGACCTCAGCAGGATGTCCATCACCTGCTGCCAGATTAACCAGCCGCCCACCTGCCAGTACATAAAGTCTTTTCCCATCAAGGTCATACTCTTCAATATTGGCTCTAACCCTTCTAACGCTCTTTGCCATCTTACTGAGTTGAGCTATATCGATCTCCACATTAAAATGACCCGCATTTGCCAGTATTGCGCCATCCTTCATGAGCTCAAAATGCTCCTTTATGATGGCATCTCTGTTGCCCGTAGTAGTGATGAAAAAGTCACCGATCTTCGCGGCTTGAATCATTGGCATTACCCCATAGCCATCCATTTTTGCCTCCAGGGCTCGAATCGGATCGACCTCAGTTATTATCACGTTTGCGCCATGACCGTCTGCCCTCATAGCAACACCCTTACCGCACCACCCATAACCTGCAACCACGACGCTCTTTCCGGCTACCAGCAGGTTCGTCGTCCTGATTATCCCGTCCCAGGTTGACTGACCTGTACCATATCGATTATCGAATAGGAACTTGGTTTTAGCATCGTTGACTGCTATTACTGGGAATTTAAGCGCATCCTCAGCCTGCATAGCCTTTAAGCGATGGACTCCTGTGGTGGTTTCCTCACATGCCCCAATGATGTCTGGAAGCAGTTCCTTGCGATCAGCATGGAGCTTGAAGATAAGGTCAGCACCGTCATCTATCGTGATATCTGGTTTGTTGTCCAACACAGCGTCGATTGCCCGATAGTATTCTCTGGTGTTACAGCCGTGTTTCGCATAACATGGTACATCCTTCTGACGCAATGCAAGTGCCACATCATCCTGCGTGCTTAATGGATTACAACCCGTGATCGCGACCTCTGCGCCACCTGCTGCCAGTGTCTCTACTAACACGGCGGTTTTAGCCTCGACATGAAGCGCCATTCCAACCGTATGCCCCTCAAGCGGGAGCTCCGCTTCAAACTGTTTTCGTATGCGCCATAGGACGGGCATATGTTTTTTTGCCCATTCGATTTTGAGGCGCCCCTCTTCTACTGATGGTGATTTACTTTTCATATTTCTTGATCTCCTCTTCGATTTTCGAAATAACATCTATGTTATGTATCCTCTTTTTTCCATCCTTTTTTATGGATATAACATAGAACACTTTGCCACCGTATTTTTCAGTAAATTTTTTATGGGTGGCTTCTTGAATCGAATGTTCTTTAAAGATTTGAGGTATGTGTGAAACATCTCCAGCGGGTTTAATCTGAAGTCCGATATACTTGTCTCCTATCTTGATGAAAAAATCTACGTTGTACAATCTATCCCACTCGTCGGGGGCAGGCTGAATCTTCACATTCAACTTCTTTTGCAATTGACCATAGATGGTCTTAATCTCAGTCATATATCCATCAAATGTCCTGCCTATTACCATGTTGAACATATATTCAATACAATCTTCTTCTGTGATTTCTTCAACTTCGGCGGAAATCACTTCAGTAATTTTAATGTACAACTTTCGCCCTAATTCTTCGATATGTTCTTTGGTTCTGACATTTCGAAAATAATACTCATTCCACTCCTGGATAGTCTTTGGAGAACATTTTCTGATCGCCTCGGAAACTGCTCCAACGTTGCGTTTGAAATTCAACTGAAAACGATTCATCGTACTATTTAAAATCCATTCCTTTGCCATTATTTTACCATCCTGTAGGTTAAAAATTGAGATTTATATTTGTAATCTAATGTAGTATCCACATCAACCAGATCATTTTTAATAAGGTGTGCATTGATAAATGTCTTGTTTCTTAGATATAAATAGCATAACAGATGCTCTTTTTCATCGTATTTGGTGGCATCAAATTTCAAGAATACTTTTTGTCCTTTCGTTTTCTGTCGTAAAAACTGTATTGCATCTCTGTTTTTTTCTGGAGTCTCTTTCACCCCCAATAACTTGACTTTTAATCCATTGTTCAGTATCAATATCTCAGGACTGAGTATATCTTTCACAGAATAATAATCATCTCTTTCATGACGAGAATTGTCCACTCTAGAGCCAAATCTTAATTTTCTTGGGTCAACTTTCTTATCAAACTTTATTGGGTCTTTAAAAACATAGGGAAGCTTTTCAAGCTCTTTCTGAAAATCCATATTCTGTTCTTCTTGCTTGATTATTTCAAAAACAGCGTCCTCGCCAAAAATCGTCTTTTGCTTCAATCCCACCTTCTCCTTTATGGTCGAAAGAAAATCATCGTTTATCTCGTAACCTATAGAATTTCTGTTCAGATTTTTAGCGGCCAAAGAGGTCGTACCACTTCCAAGAAATGGATCAAGGACTGTATCACTAACAAAACTAAACATTTTAATAAGTCGTTTTGGCAGTTCCTCAGGAAACATTGCCAGATGTTTATTTTGTTTTTCACCAGGAAAGTTCCAATGTCCAGTAAAGTATTGATTCCACTCTTTTTGCGTTAATCTCGATTGCTCTTTAATCTCTTTGCTAACCTTAGGGGGGCTTCCGTGTTTTTTGAAAATTAAAATAAATTCGTAATCCAGTTTAAGAATACCATTTCTTGGATAGGGAAAAGAGCCCATTACTGTTGCCCCTCCTGTGGTGTGGCAAGTAGTTACCTTCTGCCATATAACAGCACCCATATAATCGAATCCTACACACTCACAGAACTTGATTATCTCTGTTCTTATTGGAATGACTTTATATCGTCCATAATAGACAGAACGGGCAAACTGGTCACCGATATTAACACACAATCGACAGCCTTTATGCAAAACCCTTTGGCATTCACTCCATACCAGATTGAGATTATTAATATACTCCTCATAACTGTCATTGAAACCTATTTGGTTTCCATTTCCATAATCCTTCAGTTGCCAATACGGCGGAGAGGTAATAACAAGATGGATTGATTCATCCTCTACCTCCTCCATGCATCTTGAATCACCAATGATTATTTTTTGCCGGGTTTTCATATCATTATCCCATCCTTAATATGTCTTGATTCTTGATATTACTAATATTACACTCAACTTGAGATCAACCTCTCTGCAACCTTTTCGGCCTTCTCCATGATATCCTCTTCATCCAACACCTTGACTACATGGTCTTCCATCAAAACTTTTCCGTCCACTATGGTCGTGCTGACATCGCTGCCCTTCGCACAGTAAACCAGATGTGATGTTAATCTATGCTTGGGTGTCAGGTGTGGCTTATGAATATCGACGATGATGATATCCGCCTTCTTGCCCTTGGCAATGGTTCCGCCATCAATACCAAGTGCATGTGCGCCGTTGATGGTAGCCATTTTCAACGCCTCCTGTGCGGGAATCACGGTCGGATCGAGTTTGTGTACCTTGTGGAGCAGCGCAGTCATTTTCATCTCGTGGAACATATCAAGGGCGTTGTTAGAGGCGCACCCATCTGTCCCAATTCCCACCACGATCCCATTGTCGATACACTCTGGAACCGGGGCAACTCCCGATGCGAGTTTCATGTTGCTGGTTGGATTGTGCGCTATTTTAACATCACCCCTCTTCAGGATTTTGATGTCATCATCTGAAAGCCAGACGCAGTGCGCAGCCAGTACATCTGGACCGAGAAAGCCAATATTATCCAGCAGTCGTACGGGACGCATGCCATATTGGGCCATTATTTCATCCGTCTCCATCTTCGTCTCTGCAAGATGTATATGAATGCCAACACCATCTTTATATGCCAGCTCCCTTATGCGTGTCAAGAAATCCGGCGAGCAGGTATTCGGCGCATGAGGGCCGTATCTTGCCATAATTCGGCCATCTGCCGCACCATTCCACTTTTTGATGAATTTTCTGCCAATTTTCAACTCTCCTTTCCCCTTCTCTTCATCGCCGAGTTCGATCATGCCGTATGAGAGCACGCCCCTTAATCCTGACTCTTCTACTGCCATGGCAGCCCCATCCATCCCGATATACATATCTGCGAATGTGGTCGTGCCGGACCTGATCATCTCAAGGCAGCCGAGCAGGGTACCAATATACACATCATCATCGGTCAGCTTTGCCTCTATCGGCCATATGTGCTCTGTGAGCCACTGCTTCAATGGAAGGTCGTCCGCATAACCCCTAAGCAGAGTCGTGCCGAGATGTGTATGGGTATTGACCAGACCTGACATCACGATCCCGCCACCGGCATCTATCACATGGTTTGCCGCGCTATTCTCGCCGATATTTGCGATTATCCCGTTTTCAATGGATACGGGCTCCTTGACAAATCCCTTCGGAGTCAGGACAAGTCCATTTTTAATTAGTATGTCGGTCATATTACGGTCCACACT
>CAYPOB010000033.1:4609-10629 GCA_964412405.1 uncultured Methanocellales archaeon
TATAACCTTGAAAATTGCGTTGCCAAACAAAGGACGGTTGTATGAGCCGTGCATTCGATTATTGGAGCGCGCAGGACTGCACATCATCGACGGATCGATGAGGAAACTGTTTGCGAAAACAGCAGACCCCGATATTGACTTGCTATTCGCACGCGCTCCGGATATTTCAGAATATGTGCAAGATGGTGCAGCAGACCTCGGGGTAACTGGATTTGATTTGATTGCTGAGGCAGGTGTAGACGTTGAAATCTTGCTTGATCTGAAATTTGGAAAAGCGGAGTTAGTGCTGGCCGTGCCAAACGATTCCGAGATTAAAACGGTGAAGAGCTTAAAAGGTAAACGAGTCGCAACCGAGTTTCCAAATATCACCAGCAGGTTCTTCGACGAACGCAAAATCGACGTAGATATAATAGAAGTGTCTGGAGCCACGGAGATGACACCACATGTCGGCATCGCTGATGCTATAGTCGATCTAACGAGTTCTGGTACGAGTCTGATGATGAATCGATTGAAGGTGATAGAGCACGTGCTCTCGACATCTGCCAGACTGATCGCAAATAAAAATAGCCTGAAGCAGAACTTGAAAAAGGTAAAAGAAGTCAAGACTGCATTTGAGAGCGTGATCCGTGCAGAGGGTAAGCGATATCTTATGATGAACGTGCCTCAAGATGCATTGGAGAGGGTAAAGATGATTATACCAGGATTATCCGGCCCTACTGTACTGCGCGTAGAATCGACAACATCCATTGTGGCAGTTCATGTAGTTGTCGACGAGAATGAACTATTCACCATCATAAACGAGCTTAAGCGACTGGGTGCAAAAGATATTCTGGTGATCCCAATCGAGAGGATGGTCCAGTGAGTTTCGAAGTAATCCCTGCAGTAGACATCAAGGACGGCAAATGTATTCAACTAGTGCAGGGCGTGCCTGGCACTGAGACGATTTCGCTGGATGACCCGGTCGGGATCGCCATGCGCTGGGTTAAAGAGGGCGCCAGAGTTCTGCATTTAGTAGATCTAAATGGTGCGTTAGAAGGAAGACGAAAAAACACGTCCCTAATTTGTCAGATCAGGGAGAAATGTCCTGTGACGATTCAAATTGGAGGTGGCATCAGGTCCTATGATGATGCTGCGGCCCTTCTCGACCTGGGGTTTGACAGGATCATCCTGGGAACCATGGCAGTAGAAAAACACATGCTCGTCAAAAAACTGGCAGGAGAATATGGAAGTGAACGCATTATGGTCTCCCTGGATGCAAAGGATGGCGAGGTCATGATAGAGGGGTGGAAAAGGGGTTCTGGAGCCAAACCGACTGATATGGGTATGAAGTTCCAAAAATTGGGCGCAGGCTTCATCTTCTTTACAAACATAAACGTTGAGGGGTTGTTGTCTGGAGTGGACCCAGAACCCATCAGCGAACTGGTCCATGCGGTGGACATCCCAGTAATCGCATCTGGGGGTGTCGCATCTCTGGACGACCTGATAGCCATCAAAAAGCGAGGGGGTGCCGTTGGTGCAGTGATTGGAACTGCACTATATAAAGACAACTTCACGCTAAAAGAAGCGATGAGGGCGGTATTATGAGAACATCTAAAATACAAAGAAAGACGAATGAAACGGACATCGAAATTTCCCTGAACATAGACGGAAAAGGGGAGTATGATATAACCACAGGCATACACTTCTTCGATCATCTGCTTTCGAGTTTTTCCAAGCACGGTTTGTTTGACCTGGATATCAGGGCATCCGGGGATAATGAGCATCACATCATGGAAGATGTGGCAATTTCACTTGGAGAGGCGTTCAAGAGCGCTTTGAAGGACAAAATAGGAATAAGGCGCTTCGGTTCCGCCATAATCCCCATGGATGATGTTCTCATGTTAGTTTCAGTCGATATAAGTGGTAGAGGTCACTGTAATTTTGGCATCAACTTCAGAAGGAAGAATATAGATGATATGAGCGTCGAGATGATATCACATTTTATAGAAACTTTCGTCTCAGAGTTCAAGATAAATCTTCATGCGAAACTTCTGGATGGAAAGAACGACCACCACAAGAGCGAGGCGCTGTTTAAGGCGCTGGCACTGGCACTGGATGATGCTACGAATATCGACACCAGAAGAGGGGATGTGCCGAGCACGAAAGGAGTGTTGTAATAAGGGATATGACCAAAAAAATCCTCGTAACAACGGCATGGCCATATGCAAATGGTCCCCTGCATCTGGGACACCTTGCGGGCTCGTATCTACCTGCCGATATATTCGCCAGATATAACAGGATGGTCGGAAACGAGACGCTGATGGTTTCCGGGACAGATGAACATGGAACGCCCATATCTGTGCAGGCGGAGAGGGAAAACCGCTCGCCCAGGGACGTGGTTGATAAATATAACGAAATAATCAAACGCTCTCTTGAGGACATTGGGTGTTCATATGACCTGTTTACCAGAACGACGACCGAGAATCACCGCAAGACCGTGCAGGATTTCTTTCTGACGCTGGTCGATCACGGTTTTATTTACGAAAAAACCATGAATCTGCCTTACTGTTCAAAGTGCAATAAATTTCTGCCAGATCGGTATATAGAGGGAACCTGTCCGAAATGCAGTGCAAAAGAGGCAAGAGGGGATCAGTGCGATGAATGTGGCAGGACGCTCGACCCTATTGAGTTAATTGACCCATACTGCAAGCACTGTCATACTATGCCAGAGACGAGGGATAGCAGGCATTACTTCTTCAAACTTTCCGCATTCCAGGGCAAGCTTATAGCATGGATCGAGACCAAAAAGGGACAATGGAGGCCTAACGTCTATAATTTCACGATCAACTGGTTAAAGGAGGGGTTGCTGGACAGACCTATTACACGTGACCTTAAGTGGGGGATTCCGATACCACTCGAAGGTGCCGAAGGCAAAGTAATCTATGTATGGTTTGAGGCGGTAATCGGTTATCTTTCTGCGACCAAACAGTACTTTGCCGAAAGAGGCAGGCCCGACGCATGGAGGGATTGGTGGGAAGACCCCAATACAGAGACCTATTATTTCATCGGAAAGGACAATATCCCCTTCCACACCATCATATGGCCTGCGATGTTGTTGGGCTACGGCGAATTAAACCTCCCAAGCGCCGTGCCAGCAAACGAGTTTTTGAATTTCGGAGGGGGCAAATTTTCGACCAGTAAGGGCTATGCAGTCTGGTTAGATGGGTATTTAGAGCATTTTGATCCAGACCCCCTGCGATATTATTTATCCATCAACATGCCGGAGTCAAAGGACGCGGACTTCACCTGGGACGAATTTAAGCGCAGGAATAACGAGGAGCTGGTATCCACTTTCGGAAATTTTGTCCACCGCGTTCTGACATTCATCGATAAGTTTTATGATGGCACCATACCAGAGGCGGCTGACCTTGATGAACGGGACCTGTCCATATTGGATGATATCGATATGGCAGTGGATGAGGTTGGCATACATATTCAAAAATGCGAGTTTAAGAGGGCGATGGCGAGGGTAATGAGTCTTGCATCGCTTGGCAACCAGTATTTCAACGAAAAAGCTCCATGGAAGAAGAGGAGATCACGTGAAAATGCGCTTTACGTAGGCGCGTGTAATGTATATTTCGACGAAAAAGCTCAATTGGAGGAGGAGGGATCACGTGGAAATACGCTTTACGTAAGCGCATGTATTGTACGGACGTTGTCCATTCTAATAACTCCCTTCTTGCCATTCTCGGCGCAAAAACTCTGGAATATGTTGGGATATGCTGGCTCGGTGCACGAGCAGGAATGGGAGTCCGCGATGGAAACCGTCAAATCCCAGTGCATAAAGGATGTGAAGCCCCTGTTTAAGCTCATCGAGGATGCGGATATTAAAGAATGGAATGCAAAACTGGGCAAGGTATAACTGGAAACTCAATTTCAGAAGTATTTATAATTTAGGAGTCTTTCTTCTGCCTTGAGATGTATTAATATTGAAAGATGACGAAAAAGGGGAGAGATTATGAGAGAGTATGTGGAAAAGACCAATGAGGGGAGTGTGTGAAAGGGAGCATATCATAAAGGGGGGGTACGTAAAAGACCTGAGGAGCCCTAGCTGACTCGGCCTACGACACCAGAGAAATAGGAGCTAAGATACAAAATTATATCTGAGGCCTAATAATAGGTGAAAACATGACCACGATCGTCCTTCCAACCAAAAACGAAGAAAAGAGCATAGGTAAGACGATAAACCTCATTAAGAAATTATGTGATTGTAGAATAATCGTTGTGGATGCCCGCTCCCCTGATAAAACGGTTGAGATTGCAAGGGAGAAGGGCATAGAGGTCATATATGACCGTGGGAGGGGGAAAGGCGATGCCCTGATAACTGCTTTCAATTATGTAAACGATGATATCATCTATGTCGATGTAGATATGACCTATCCGCTCGAGAAGATACCAAAGTTCATTGAAGCGCTAGAAAACTATGATGCGGTGATCGGTCAGAGGGAGGAATTTGAAAAAGAGTCTCTGCCAAGGGCTTTCTATCTAGGAGATAAGATATCCAGAGCTCTTTTCGAGGTATTATATGGTAAGCCATTGGACAATCTTTCCGGATTTAGGGCGTTGTCCAAGGAGGCGATCAAAAAAATGAACCTTGAGTCGGAGGGATTTGGTATAGAGACTGAGATAACCGCAAAAACGGTCATGCTAAACTTGAAGACGAAAAGCATTCCGATCAAGTACCATCCCCGTCTTGGTAAGTCTAAATTCAATCCAATATCCGATGGCCTGGTCGTTTTGAAAACGATGCTAAAATACAGGTTTAAACATTGATTTTAGATGCTCCATTCATCTTTTTTTGATGAGTTGAAAGATATGGGAGTGTTACGTGGCGCTCCACAGTCAATAATCGAAATATCAGATGAAAAATATCTCCAAGTAAAGAGAGGGGGTGGCATAGATGGACGTTTTACTGTCAATTAAGCCAAACTACGTAAAAGAGATAATCAATGGTAATAAAAAATATGAGTTCAGAAAGACCATATTCAATAAACATAAGGAGGTGATTAAAATATTTATCTATTCGACATCGCCACAAAAAAAGATTGTTGGCCATTTTAAGATCGGTGAGATCGTAAAAGACGCACCTGAAGAACTGTGGAAGAAATATAAAGATATATCAGGGATTGAGAGAGAAGATTTCTTCAGTTATTTTAACGGATATATTGAAGGCTTTGCGATTAGAATTGATTCCCTTCATATTTTTGATGAGTTTATTGAGCCTGAAGATTTTATGGAAAATTTCGTGCCACCACAATCTTTCCGCTATCTTCATACTACCTTATCTTCATCGTTTTTTTAACCGTGAACCCCGGAACTTTGAACCTTAGCAGTTACAATCAGTCTCTCAAATAGACAGGAAGTTATACATTATATATAACAAAAAACGCACATTATCCCTATATGAGAGTTTAGGAAATAATCTGGAAGGATTGATATAATGGCAAGGAAAAAGAATAATACCCAAGAAGAGCCTCTTGAAAAGCAACTATGGAGAGCGGCGGACAAACTCAGAAAGAACATCGATGCCGCCGAATACAAACACGTAGCGCTTGGGCTGATATTTTTAAAATACATATCAGACACCTTTGAAGAACTGTACAATAAACTTCTGCAGGATGAATATTCTGATCCCGAAGACAGGGATGAATACACAGCTAAAAATGTCTTTTTTGTGCCAGCTTCTGCTCGCTGGTCTTATCTGCAGGCAAGAGCCAAGCTGCCAGAGATCGGTAAAACCGTCGATGATGCGATGGATATTATTGAAAAAGAAAATCCTTCGCTCAAAGGGGTTCTGCCAAAGGTCTATGCGCGCGGAAACCTCGATCCCACCAGTCTTGGTAGTTTAATAGACCTTGTGAGCAATATTGCCCTTGGCGATGCCAAAGCAAAGAGCGCCGATATCCTCGGACATGTCTTCGAGTATTTCCTTGGCGAGTTCGCGCTTGCAGAAGGCAAAAAAGGCGGACAGTTCTATACAC
>CAYPOB010000034.1:0-10452 GCA_964412405.1 uncultured Methanocellales archaeon
AATACGGAGACGATCCACAAGGAGAACGGATGCCGATTTAAACTGGATGCCGGCAGAATCATGTTTTCTCAGGGAAATCTAAACGAAAGAAGGCGCATGTCAGGAGTTGGGGGAGGTGAAACCGTCGTGGACATGTTCGCTGGCATAGGATATTTTTCGATTCCGATGGCCGTCCATTCAAAACCAAAAAAGATCGTCGCAATCGAGGTCAATCCTCTTGCATATCGCTATTTGTGCGAGAACGTTCAACTCAATAAAGTAGAGGACGTCATCCAACCGGTGCACGGAGATTGTGCCATAAAAACGCCAGCTGGCATTGCTGATAGGGTGATTATGGGCAGTTTTGAAGCGTTTCATCATTTGGCCAATGGGATAAATGCGCTAAGATCTGGAGGAATCCTTCACTACCATGAAACGACGCCGGAGAAACTGTGTTTTGACCGTCCAACCAACAGAATCGTAGATGCGGCCGAAATGCTGGGCAGATCCGTTAAAATACGGGAATCCCACAAGGTCAAGAAATATTCTCCAGGCGTCTGGCATGTCGTAATCGATGCGCAAGTATTTTAGTCTTCAACCCGAATTTATGATACGATGGACCAATTGGAGACCATAGTTGACAATGGAGAACGGGAAAATATCGAGTTCAAAGAATATCTAACAGAGGAGTTACACCTGAAGGATGAGCGGAGGCAGGGGTTAGTCTGCCAGATGAAGCACAGGTTGATTATGGGGAATGGCACCGCACTCTATGTGGTTGGAGTGACCGATGGCGGGCTGTTGCGCGGCATATCCTTCTCCAAATATAAAGAGACGTTGTCCGTTTTGAACTGCATTGCGCTTGAAGCTGGTGCCAAGGTCACGGACTGTAAAGAATATAAGGTAAACAATGGATATGTTGGGCTCCTTACCATTAAGAGTCACCTCCCTGCCAAAGAGCATATACTGATCGGTACAGCAGGGCATGTGGACCACGGAAAGAGTACATTGGTTGGCACTCTGGTTACTGGAATAATGGACGATGGAGCTGGCAAGACCAGGATATTTTTGGACGTACAGCCCCATGAAATAGATAGGGGATTATCTGCTGATTTATCTTATGGCGTATATGGGTTTAAAAATGGAAAGGCGATTCGCCTGAAGAATCCCCTGAGCAAGAAAGAAAAGGCAGGAGTGGTCGAATCTGTGGACAAATTGATATCTTTCGTGGACACCGTCGGTCACGAGCCATGGTTGAGGACCACTATAAGGGGTATCGTCGGTCAGAAAATAGATTATGGGTTGCTTGTTGTGGCGGCAGACGATGGGGCCACCCATGTCACAAAAGAGCATCTGGGAATTTTACTCGCAATGGAGCTGCCGACGATAATCGCCATCACAAAAATAGATAGAGTGGAAGAGGAACAGATAGCAGAGACGGAAAAACAGATCATGCAGCTACTTAAGACGGTTGGAAAGATCCCCTTGCGCATAAAATCAAAATCAGATTTCAACACCATTTCAGGTAAATTGAACGATGGAGTGATAGTTCCCATCCTCAGTGTTTCATCCGTTACGAAGGCTGGACTTGGCCTGCTCGATCAATTATTGCTCCAGCTGCCGAAACGAAATCTGGGAGCTCAAAAGCCGTTCCAGATGTACGTCGATAAGGTGTACCAAGTGACAGGAGTTGGGACGGTGGTGAGTGGTTCGATCAGGCAAGGTGAGGTGGAAGTTGGTGAACAGCTGCAACTTGGTCCGACCGTCGATGGAGGTTCCATCCCGGTCAAGGTGCAGACCATCGAGACACACTATTACAGGGTGGATAAGGCAAGCGCCGGCGACATCGTTGGGATAGCGCTCAAAGGTGCCAAGCCCTCCGACATCTGTCGGGGCATGTTACTGTGTGAGAAGAAGATTAAATCGATTCGGGAGTTTGAAGCAGAGGTCATAATATTGAACCATCCGACTCGCATTGCCAAGGGATATGAACCCGTCGTCCATATTGAAACCATAGCGGAAGCTGCCACATTTGAGAGATTAGAACGGGAGTATATGATGGCGGGACAGACGGGGCGAGTCACCATGCGCTTCAAGTTCAGACCATATCACATCCACGAAGGTGAGAAGTTCATTTTCAGAGAGGGTAAGAGCAAGGGAATCGGGAGGGTTGTAAGGGTTTTTGAGACTTGATCTATTCAAATTCCAATATCTTTTTGATCTCGCTTATTAGTTCTTTGTTAAGCGTGACATCCATTCCATGTGAGGTTGGATATTGGAGGACTAGACCGCTCCGGATCAATTGCTTCAGTGCCTTTCTGACATCGTTATATAGGTGTTTAGGAAATCCCCTCGGGATGCTGTCTTCCGGTGTGTGCTTCTTACCGACATAACCGTGCGAAAGTAATTTATCAAGGATTGCCCTTTCTATATCCGTGTACATGATGTTGTACATATGGAGCATTCTTGTAATTTATAATTTTCTATAGAATAAGACGTTGACGTAAGATATTTATACAAGTATGTATCCATATAGGAAACATATAGAAAAGTAAGTACAAAAGTATGTATTTACTTTCGACATGGTGACAAAATGCTAACCGAAATATTTGGTGAATACCCGCAGGTGAAGGTAATCGACCTTTTGATCACACACCCACGCATTCAATACACCAAAACCGATATCGCGGAATGCGCTGGAATTGGAAGGGCAACATTATATCAGTTCTGGGACATTTTAGAGAAGTACCAGATCGTCAAGCCCACTTATCAGATGGGGAAGACTACACTCTACACCGCAAACCTGGATTCGCCCGCGTTAAAGGCCCTCAAGAAGTTTCAGCTTGAGATGGCCGATATCGAGATCGGGCTTCAGAATGTTGATTTTCCGAAGGAAAATACAACCCGAGAAGAGATGAAAGGTGAAAAAGTTTCGGCGTGACAATCATCGTATTTCGGTTCTACGAGCACAACCCCAAAGTTCATCTTTTGTCTTTTATCGCCTTTGGAATATTATCTATCACATCCGTCGCCAGCAGTCCAAATCCATATTCCTCAAATGCGATATCTCCAGCAAGCCCAGTTATAAAAGCTCCGGTAACAACAGACCGATGGGCGTTATTCACCACAGCTGATATATGATACAATGTTATATAAATTGAGATTGTAATCATAAATTCATAGAAAGATGAAAAGAAGACATCAATAGATGAGGATACTGCTTTGTAAAATCTTAAATACAAAAAGATAACATATTTAAACGAACTTAAGGATACTAAATTATGAGATGGACGCCCGAAAAGTTTGATAATAACTCAATAAAAACATCATAAAGATTGGAGAGTTAAATATGTCTAAAACATTGCATGTATTATTTGATGGTAAGGTATTGCGACCTAAAGGGCCGACGGATTTGGAACCTGATACTCACTATGTTATAACCATCCAGCCTGAAGAGTCATCAGATAAGAAGAATCTTTGGGATACTCTAAGCGATCTTAGCGGAACGGTTGAAGGACCTGAAGACTGGGCCAAAGAGCATGATCATCACTTATACGGTACACCAAAAAACAAGAAAGTGTGTAAATTATGAATCCTGCTCGTTTCTTTCTGGATACTGCCTATATATTGGCATTACTCAATCCCAGAGATACATATCATAAAAAAGCTAAGAAATTGTTGCCAAATCTTCGCACAGCTTATGAAGTATGGATTACAGAAGCGGTCTTGACGGAGATAGGTAATGCATTATCTCATTCAAATCGTTTTGAAGCTATTGTTTTCATCAACAATTGTTATATCACCGATAATGTAAAAGTTGTTTCTGTTGATGAAGTATTATTTCAGAGGGCAGTGAGATTTTACAACGATCATAAAGATAAAGAATGGGGGCTGACTGATTGTATTTCATTTATTGTGATGCGAGATCAAAATTTAACGGAAGCACTGACCACGGATGAACATTTTCAACAGGCAGGGTTTCGAACATTGCTACAATAAAGTTATTCAATGGATGACGAGAAGGATTAATAATATGCTTTCCTCATCTCTTTATTTTTTGTGATCCTCTTTTATCGCCTTTGGGATATTATCTATCACATCAGTCGCCAGCAGTCCAAATCCATATTCCTCAAATGCGATATCTCCAGCAAGCCCAGTTATAAAAGCCCCAGCAATAGCTGACTCGAAAGCATCATTCTTTGCATAGAATGTCCCGACAACTCCAGCAAGTACATCTCCAGTTCCTCCAACGGTCATGCCGACATTGCCAGTTCTATTCATTTTTATAGAGGTCCCATCCGATATTATGTCCACTTTACCTTTCAGCAATACCACGACGTTGTTCTCCTTGGCGAATTTCTTAACCAGAGCAGTTCTCTTTTTGCAGTCTTTCGAGATGTTGCGACCTGCCAGTCGTTTAAATTCGCCTGCGTGTGGCGTTATTATGGAACTGCCATCCAGCGGCAGGTCCAGTACCGATAATGCATCGGCATCGATCACGACCTTCTTACAGATGGGAATGATCGCCTTAATCGCTCTCAGCGCCAATTCGTCCCTGCCAAGCCCCATTCCAATCACCACGACATCATGCTCCTGCACCAGTTCTGTTATGATCGGCAGGTCGTCGGGAGTGAGTATATCAGACGTTAACGAGGACACGATTAAGTTCGGTGAGAACGATGCGATGATGTCCGAGACGTTGGCTGGTGCGGCGATGGTTATTATATCTGCGCCAGCCCTGAGTGCTGCCAATGCAGCAAGCGCGGGTGCGCCGACATACGCACCTCCTCCAATAATCAGTATGCGCCCATTATCTCCTTTGTGGCCATCCAGATCTCTGGATACCAATGAGTGAACGTCTCCCGGTCCTACAAATAATTCCGCTTCTTCTGGCACGCCTATATCCACAACTTCAACGTTTGACATGGTCTCTAACCCCTTTTTCATTTTATGAAGGGTAATGGTCAAATCTGGGTGAACCATTTTTATGCCCTTGCCCGTATCCGGGTCCATCCCGCTTGGGATATCTACAGATATCACAAACGCGTTTGATTCATTAATCAGGTCGATTACGCTTGCTTCTGGCTCCCTGATTGAGCCATGAATGCCCATTCCAAATATCGCATCGATGATGATGTCCGAATTTATGACAGCATCACGGCCGATATCTCCCATATCATGCACTTTTGTTAAGGTCGCATCAATATCCTTTAGCCTATCCCAATTAATCTTTGCCTCTTTTGTTCGGATATCCTCTGAAGTGCATAGCAACATGACATGGATCTCGAACTCCTTCAAATAACGAGCGGCTACGAACGCATCTCCTCCGTTATTGCCGCGACCTGCCATGATAGTGATAGTTCCACAGTCATATCGTTTCCTGATTGCACCTGCAACAGCCTTGCCAGCTCCCTCCATCAGCTCCATGCGTGGAACGCCGAAATATTCTGAGTTGATGTCTATCGCTCGCATCCGCTTTGACGTGATGATTTCGGACATAAGCATGATTTACATAGTTCAATAGTATAAGATTTATGTTGTTATAGTCATACCTATATATCGAGATGATATTATGATTCCCGGAATGAGGGGCATGAACCCAAGAAAAATGCAGCAGATGATGAAACAGATGGGCATCAACGTTGAAGAGGTCGATGACGTAGAGGAAGTCATCATCAGAACATCGAACAAGGATATCGTGTTCGATGATGCTCAGGTCACGATAATGAACGTCAAAGGCGCAAAAACGTATCAGATTGTCGGCACCCCGAAGGAGCGCCAGCGCGAACTGGAGATATCGGAGGCAGATGTGCAGCTCGTGGTAGAGCAGAGCGGGGCATCCGAGTCTGAGGCTATAAAGGCGCTGAAGGAGACAGAGGGCGATCTGGCAGAGGCGATATTGAAACTGAACAAATAAAAGAGAGATAATGCATGATAGCCGATGACACACCTGTACTGCTTAAACACAAAAAATGCGAGCATCTCGTCGCGGTTTCAGATGACGAATTTCATACCGATCGTGGGACGATCAAATTATGTAAATTACGTGAAAAGGAATTCGGCGACACGATTTCTACGCACCTGAATCACGAATACGTCATTCAAATGCCAAGGGCACCGGACTTTTTCAAGCACTGTAAAAGGACGGGTGCGCCTTTGATGCCAAAGGACATTGGAACCATCCTTGCATACACGGGGCTGGGCAGCGGGGACTCTGTGCTCGATGCGGGGACGGGTTCCGGGATTCTGGCAATCTATCTTGGCAATGTCGCTAAGAAAGTAGTCACATATGAAAAAAACGAGGAATTCGCCAGGGTGGCACGCAAGAACATCGAAACTGCGGGCATGAAGAACGTCGAGGTTAGGCATGGCGATATAATCTCTGAGGTGGCAAACCTGGACGAGAGATTCGATGTGATAACCCTTGACATGATGGATGCAGATCAAGTAGTACCGCATGTGAGATCTGTGCTCAATTCAGGTGGATATTTGGTGACATATTCCCCGTTTTTTGAGCAGACGAAAAAGATACGCACCGCAATTGACATGGAAATATTCTCAAGCGTGCAGACCATGGAGTGCATGGAACGCGAAATTAAATTTGAGAGGCGTGGTACGCGACCTTCCACGCGAGTGGGACACACTGGATTCATCACAATAGCACGGTTATAGTGTGTGCTCTGCGAGCCCTTTGTTCTTTAGGAAAACCACTAACTTACTTTTAAAGTTCTTTTCCGATTTTAGAGAACCACTCACATCTTCCTCTCACTTCTTCTTGGAGTATCCAAGAGCCTGTAAAAGTTCGATCGGCAAGGGGATCACGACCGTGGTCGACTTTTCTGATGTAGCCTCTGCTATCGTTTGGAGTGTGCGTACGAACATCCCTCCTTCCTGGCGACTCAGTATATCTGCCGCCTCTGCTAGTTTTTGAGAGGCTTGTTTCTCGCCCTCGGCATCAATGATACGCGCTCGTCTATTCCTTTCCGCCTCTGCCTGGGATGCCATTGCCCTCTGCATCTCCTTTGGCAGCTCCACGTCTTTTATCTCGACTGCGGAAACTTTGATTCCCCATGGGTCTGTCGCCTCGTCGACGGTTCCTTGTATCTTCCTGTTCAATTTATCTCTCTCTGATAGCAGTTCATCTAATTCGGCCTGACCTATCACGCCTCTCAGCGTCGTTAAAGCCATTTGAGACGTTGCAATAGGATAGTGTTGCACCTGGGTAATCGCCTTCTCAGGGTCCATCACCCTATAATACACGACGGCATTTACCCTTGTGGTGACATTATCTTTAGTAATGACCTCTTGCGGCGGCACATCAAAGGCGACCGTTCTCAGGTCCACCTTGATCATGGTCTCAAGGATGGGTATGATGAAAAAGAGTCCAGGTCCTCTTGCACCGACAAGCCGTCCCAATCTAAATATCACGCCGCGTTCATATTCGTTTACAATTCTTACCGCAGATGATAAAATCATAAACACTACTATAATTATTCCGAGTATCCATAGTTCCATTTGTTAGCACTCCTCAATCTATTTTTCTGACAAAAAGAGTTAGACCCTCTACACGTATAATCTTTACGGTTTCTCCCTGTTTTATCGCCCCGTTTTCTGCCCTCGCATCCCATATCTCTCCTCTGACCTTGACTTTGCCCTCTGGGTCGATGTCCGTCTCGGCTCTGGCTGTCTTTTCGATCAATTCATCGATACCTGTCGTTGGCTTCTTCCTTCTCGTTTTCATCACGGCACCAACTCCGAATATGAAAAATGCTGCAGAGGCGCCAGCCATTCCAAGCACGATTAACTGGAACGTTCTGAACCACTCTTCTGCGAGTAAAGGCTCTTGTGGCAACATGAATGCACCGAGTATGAGACAAACGACGCCACCCATCGTTAAGACCCCATAGGTGGGTGTGATCACTTCTGCGACAAACAATATCACCGCCGCTATTATCAGAATTATGCCAAACATATTAACGTCAAATGTTCCAAGACCATACAATGCCAGGATTAAGCATATCGCACCTATCATCTCTGGCACATATGTTCCAGGCGAAGTGAATCCAAATATTATTCCGTATATGCCCACCAACAGCAGTATAAACACTACTTGCGGATTGCTGATTATATCGGTAATCTGAGATCTAATCCCCTTCTCCCCTACATATATTTCTGCATCCGCCGTCTGCAGATGGGTTTCCGCCCCCATCACCGTGACTGTCATGCCGTCGACTTTCTCAAGCAGACCGCGAACATCATCTGCAATTACATCGATAACTTCCATCTCTAGCGCTTCGCTTGCGGTGAGTGCTAGATTTTCGGTGACAAATCGCTCTGCAACGTCAACCGGTCTCCCCCTCCCCTCGGCGATGCCCCTCATAACCGCCGCCAGGTATAATATCGTCTTGTTGTCGGCTGGTCCAGGCGTACCCGCTGGGTCTGCCATGACTGGCATGCTAGCACCCGTCGTGGTCCCTGGCGACATGGCTGCCACATGACCTGCAAGCAGAATGTACGTTCCTGCAGACGCAGAGATGCCCCCTCTCGGTACGTATGTTATCACGGGAATTGGAGACATATCGATGGCCCTTATAATATCTAGCGTGGCGCCCACAAGCCCGCCTGGGGTGTCTATCTGGAGCAATACCGCCGACGCTCCCATGTCCACTGCATCTTCTATTCCGTCCTCCACGTGAAGCGCCGTGCCAGCGGTTATCATTCCTTCAATCTCGATGACATACACTATATTCTCTGATGGCCTGGCGCCACCGATTCCCGATGTCAGGAACAACATCAAAATAATTAATAAAGCCCATTTTTTCATGATGACATTTACCTCAAATACGTGAGATTATATAATATATGTGGTAGATATAATTTACTGTAAATTCTATGCTCTTGACTGCAGACATTTCTCGATGATGGCAATAATTTTAAGCCTATCTATACATATACAATTTGATGAAATTTGTCAGGCGACACATCATCTCGATGAAAGATTTCTCACGTGAGGAAATCGATTACATATTAAAAAAAGCTGAGGCGCTCGAACCGTTTGCGCGCGGTAAAAGGTCCAACTTGTTGGCAGGCAAGATTTTAGCGACGTTGTTCTATGAGCCGAGCACAAGAACCAGACTGTCTTTTGAGACTGCTATGAAGCGATTAGGTGGGGATGTCATTGGCATAGCAATCCCGGAAGCCAGTTCAGCGGCAAAAGGCGAAATGCTTGCAGATACGCTAAGGGTAATTGGAGGATATGCAGATGCCATTGTGCTGAGGCATTCCAGAGAGGGTGCCGCACGTATGGCGGCGGAGATATCCGATATTCCGATTATAAACGCAGGAGATGGTGCAGGACACCATCCCACGCAGACCCTACTGGACCTGTACACCATCAAACGAGAGGGGCATCTTGAAAATCTGAGCATTGCACTTATAGGAGATCTGAAATACGGCAGGACCGTGCATTCGCTTGCATATGCGCTATCGCTGTATGGCGCAGAGATAACTTTAGTCTCCCCTGAGCAGCTTCGAATACCGTCCGACATCAAGAATGATTTAAAGAAACGAGGAGCAAACGTGGTCGAAACTGCGAAATTACCCGATGTGATTTCCGACGTGGACGTTCTATATGTCACCAGAATCCAGAAGGAGCGCTTTCCAGACCCTAGCGAATATCAGAAAGTGGCGGGGACATATCGCATTTCAACCGAGATGTTGCGGGATGCCAAAGATGATATGATAATCATGCATCCGCTTCCGAAGGCGGATGAAATCGACAAGGATGTGGACCATACTAAACATGCCAGATATTTCAAACAGGCGTTCTATGGTGTTCCGGTGAGAATGGCGGTATTGTGCCACATACTGGGAGATGCGCGATGAAAAGGAATGGACTTTACGTGCGTCCGATTCAAAATGGAACGGTCATAGACCACATCACGGCAGGACAGGCGCTCAGCGTGCTACGAATTCTCGGTATCAACAGGACAACGGAGGAGGTGGTCAGTGCGGTCATGAACGTTCCGAGTAAGGCGATCGGCACAAAAGACATCGTCAAGATCGAAGGGCGAGAGTTAAAGCCAGGTGAAGTTGATAAGATTGCCTTGATTGCACCGTCTGCTTCCATCAACATCATCCGCAAGTACAATGTGGCAGGGAAGTACAAGGTAGACATCCCTGACGAGATAGAGGGTGTTGTGAGGTGCGCCAACCCAAATTGCATATCAAATACAAGAGAGCCAGTGGCGTCCAGGTTCACCACCGAAATGTTGAAGTCCCATCGGGACTGCAACTCTCACAGATCTCTGATCTGTGACAAACAGAAGACGGGCATACGGTTGCGCTGTATTTACTGTGAGCGTATAATCTCCGAGAATATCGTGGAGCATCTTTTATAACTATATTATGGGTTATCGTTAAACACGTGACTAATTGAGGAAAATTATCCTTGATCAGCTCCAGCGTTTCAAA
>CAYPOB010000035.1:0-5312 GCA_964412405.1 uncultured Methanocellales archaeon
TGGTGCAATATCCAGATGCTCTGCATAGAGCTTTGTTTTTCCGTCCACGCGGTCAGCAATGGTGCGCATAGCTGCCTTATTTGCAACCCTCGCCCTAATGCTAATATAACCCTCACGAGGCTCTACTTTGAACATCCTCATCCGGCTCGCGATATCCCTTGTGAGCCTTATATGCGGGTCCTGATCCGCACCAACTGGTATTATCACTGGCTTCGGTCCGCCATATTCGGCTAATTGCGGCTGAAGGATGTCCGCACTTTGAATGAGCGTGCTGAGCATATGTGAGATGCGAGTTTCACCGGAAAAACCATAGATGGCGCTCATCTCGGACAGATTCGTCTTCATCCCGAGCTCGAACGCAAGGTTTTTTACCAGTGGATTTTTGGACTGAAAGTAAATGTGGCCGTCGGACTCAAAACCGAGTGCGATTAAACTGAGCACATATTCATCGATGCCAATTTCAACACACTTATCCCATGAGATGTTCCGGACAGAATGTGCCTCCATATCAGCCACGGCGAAAAATGCATGCGCCCCCATCTGCTGATGCCATATCATCTCATCCATCACCATCTTGTGCCCAAAGTGGATGCGTCCGGACGGCATGAACCCACTCATGACTGCAAACGGAGTGCCGTTCTTCATCGCATCCAGAATCGTTTGATAACCGCGATGACCAAAGATGATCCGTCTTCGCATGTATAAATGTGGATCCGATATCTCGGGGATAATGGTCTTAAAAGGAGATATCCCAAATTCGTCGAACAATTTTGAATAATCCGTGATATCCACTGCGCCCCATGGGTCGAGCTTCATACCTTCTCTACCTCCTCATCACAATTTAGTTCTTCCAATATCGACATACTGTACTTTTTTATCGGTTATATATGCAAATATCATTCGCTTTCTAACGCTTTGGGCAAGCCTGATGGCGCGTGACAACTCCTGCAATGAAAATATATGGTCGCCTGGAATCGCGTGTACGAGATATTTAGAATGCACCAGTTTTTCAACAGAATCAATTTGCTCATAGGTACGAAAGTGGCTGCCGAACTTGAAACCCGTCTTGACCACCTGTCCTTTATCCCGCAACCCTTCATATGCCCTGTATTTTCTGTCAAATATCGGCTCGATATTCGTTGCTTTTTCAGCAAACTTCTTGAAACTTAGGACTTTACTCGATTTCCCATCGACGATTTTTATGACCTTCTTTTTTAGCAGATATGCAGACTCCACGAGCGACAATTGTAGCATTTTTTCATGCAATGGCGTCCCAAAAAAGCTACCATGATGGAGCGTATGTGCCAGCTCAGGATCCCAGATTATCACCCTATCCCCTAGCAGCGTCGCCTCTCCTTTAATGCCGTTCGTCTCAACGACCCCTTCCATCTTCCCCCCCATATCTGTCTTTTTAGCATCATAGAATGTTATATCCCCCTCCTCGTCCACGATGGCGAGTATGATTTGTTTTCGCACGTTTTTCGCCGCCTCCAGATGCCGCATTATATCCATTAGGGAAAGTGGTTCTCTCTCGGATACCACGCGCACGAAATACTCTGCCGGCGTTTTGCCAGGATGTCCTCCTCGGGGATACAGTCTGAAATCGGTTACACTGGGTTGTATGTAATACCCCCTCTCTCGCAAATCTTTGTAAACGATATATTTCAGTTCGAATTTTTCCACCAGATTGGAAGCCGTCTTGACAAATTCTTTAAAATTTAGGGGTTTTTTATTCCTGGATATCGAGATTCTCTCTCGCCCAAGTAGATATGCCGCCTCGATCAGGGTTAATTCTAGTTTACCATCTCTGGGGCGACCATAATAACTGGTGCTGTATAACTCGGTGATGGCGGCTCCCCCCAATATGACCTTATCCTCAACTAATTTGCCGTTCATATCATCCCTCAATATACGGATCTGCTGGGATTTGAACCCAGGTCGTCGGGTCCGAAGCCCGAAAGGATGTCCACTACCCCACAGACCCTATCACACTAATATTATGCCATTCTATTATAGCTTATCGCAGAAAAGTATTAAATCATTCCCAGGTATAGTGGATGGCATGATGTTGTCGGATAGGGATATCAGAAGGAAAATGGCAGAAGGAAGTTTAGTTACCAAGCCTTCTTCGGAAGGAGGTTTAGTCATCAAACCGTTCAACGAAGATTCACTTCAACCCGCGTCATATGACCTTAGGGCAGGGGAAGTTGCTGTCATCCAACCAAAGGCATTTGCACTGGTGGGGTCGCTCGAGCGCGTGGAAATGCCATTGGACGTGGCGAGTGTTCTAAAGGTTCGGTCATCCTATGCGCGAAAAGGACTTGTCTTGGGCGGCGGTTTTATCGATCCTGGTTTCAGGGGCAACCTGACGCTTTGCCTGAGCAATATGGGAGATAAAGAAATAGAGATAAGATACGGCGAACGAATAGTCCAGATGCTATTGTTCCGTGTAACATCGCCGAACAGCATATACAAGGGAAAATATCAGGATTCTAATGGAGTTGTGAGGGCAAAATTGTAACTAAATTATCACTCCGTGTTCCTCTTTCAAGATATTTAGAACTATCATCGTATAGGTTCTCCTCACGTTATCCATAGCCAGAAGGTTCTTTATGAAATCATTTAAATCTGAACGGCTTTTGAACTTAGCTACTATGATGGCATCATATTCACCTGTGACATCATATACTGCTGAAACGTTCGGCTCTCTGGAGATCGTCTCTTCTATCACAGGTAAATGCCCGCCTTCAACCACGATACCCATCAATGCAGTTAAGTCGTAGCCCAGCTTTGAGTAGTCTATATTCAGGATAAATCCTTTGATCACTCCGACGTTCCTAAGCTTGTTTACTCGGTTGTAAACTGTCCCCTCGGCGACTTTGACCTTGTTGGCAATATCCCTGTAACTCTGACGTGCATCCTTTTGCAACTCACGAATTATTTTAAGGTCGAGTTCGTCGACTTTGTCCATGTTATTGATTGTATCTTTCAACCTTTAAAAAATTAACTATTTAAATAATGAAGTCATAAAGAATATGCAAAAATCTATACAAATACCGTATAAACCGAAAGATATTTATAGAAATATTCATTTCTTATAAAATAGGTTGCAATT
Source organism: uncultured Methanocellales archaeon (assembly GCA_964412405.1). GTDB lineage: Archaea > Halobacteriota > UBA148 > UBA148 > JAJOKI01 > JAJOKI01. The sequence continues at coordinate 3,116 of CAYPOB010000035.1, forward strand.
TGAAGGTGATTAGAGATGATGTCGAAAGATGAGGAGCACGTACTTGAGGTAATAGAAAAACAGGACATAAAATTCATCAGACTATGGTTCACAGATATCCTGGGACAATTGAAGAGTTTCGCTATTTCGAGCGATATAATGGGAGAGGCTTTTTCAGAGGGCATGGGTTTTGACGGCTCGTCCATAAAGGGATTTGCCAGAATCGATGAAAGTGATATGCTCGCAAAACCTGACCAAAGCACTTTTCAAATCCTCCAGTGGAGGTCAAAGGAAAAGGCGGTAGCGAGTATGTTTTGTGATATCCTCCAGCCAGACGGCACTCCTTACGAAGGCGACCCCCGATATATATTGAAGAGAAATCTGGCACAGTTAGAAAAGATGAACTATACTTTTTACGTGGGTCCAGAGTTGGAATATTTCTATTTTGAGGATGAAACACAGCCCAAAGTCTTGGATATAGGCGGGTATTTCGATCTCACCACACTGGATGCGGCAAACGATCTACGGCGCGACACGATATTCGCCCTGGAGTCCGTGGGAATAAAGGTGGAATATAGTCACCACGAGGTGGGACCATCCCAACACGAGATAGATTTGTGCTATAGTGATGCACTCACCATGGCAGATAATGTAATGACTTATAGAATGGTGGTTAAAGAGGTAGCGCGAAACTACGGCGTATATGCCACATTTATGCCAAAGCCCATACAGGGGGTAAATGGGAGCGGCATGCATACGCACCAATCTTTATTCAAGGGGGATAAAAACACATTCTTTGACTCGGATGACGAATATCATCTATCCGATGTTGCTAAAGGATATATCGCTGGATTGTTACGGCATGCGCCAGAGATTACGTCCATCACCAACCAATATGTTAATTCATATAAACGTCTAGTTCCAGGCTATGAGGCACCTGTGTATATATCATGGGCCCTAAGAAACCGATCTACATTGGTCAGAGTGCCCATGTATAAACCAGGGAAGGAAAAAGCAACGAGAATCGAGTACCGCAGTCCAGACCCCGTATGCAATCCCTATCTGGCTTTCTCGGTAATGCTGGCGGCAGGTATGGAAGGTATTAAAAACAAATATGAGTTGCCAGAACCCGCTGAGAAAGATGTCTATCATATGAGCGAGCGGGAAAGAGAGGAAGATGGAATAGCGTCGCTTCCAAGCAGCCTGATTGACGCCATCAAATTAACTGAGGGGAGTGAATTGGTACGAAAAACTCTGGGCGATCATACCTTCGACAACTTTATCGAGAATAAAAAGGTGGAGTGGAATGACTACAAAGTATGCGTCCATCCTTATGAGATAGAGAGGTATCTGCCAATATTATAAACTTAGACCTGTACGACCTTTATTCTGAGTTTGGCAAGATCTTCTTTGATATCGATCTTGATGCCCATACCTGCAAAGACCTCCTCGAGGAATACTTTAATGAATTTCTTCGGCACCTCAGAGCCCATGAGCAGAGTAAAGTTGTTCTCCGAATCCTTGCTCAGTTTAAAAAAGTTACAGGCTTCAAGGCGTTTCAAAACTTCTTCTGGCGTCATAGCCTTTGACAAAAGTTGCTCGGCGTGCGACCTTGCGACGTTCTTGCAGTCGTCCCAGAACTCGTCCTGCTCTGGCAATGATTCAATATATTTCAAAAAGAGAAGCCAGTGATCGACGTCCAATATTATGTGTTCTCCGCTGGGAAGCATATCCATATAGATGCGCATCTTATCGCTTCCTGCATCATCGCAAATAGATTTATTTTCATGATAAAATCGCAAAGCCCGTCGCATCAATTCACTCTGGGAAAGCTTCATCTCTTTCTTTATGTTCTCCAATAGATTAGCCGTCCCCTCGTCAAGAGCGATGGTAATTCTTATGGGGTTTTTCATAATAAGCCTCTGTCTATTTTACAGTAATACTTATTATCTCATATATATTTCATATTACTTCTCATAATTTAGTAGATATTTTGCATTAATGTTAATTTTTTCATAAAATTTATGAACATTTCTCAAATATGTTTTTATTCTAATTAAACGTTACGTCCAATGTAGAAACCCTTAGATGAGGTTGTCAAGATGATGGAAAAAATAACGAGTATAATTAGAAGAAAAATAATATTTAGGATGGTAGTATTATTGGCAGTCCTGCCCGCAATGTTAACCGCGATTGGTGATTAGATTTTGGTGCCACG
>CAYPOB010000035.1:5412-8802 GCA_964412405.1 uncultured Methanocellales archaeon
TATAAATGGCCGACATATATGCAAACGCAAGATCTACAACTGGTACCGCTACGCGATTTAAGGATATATGCCCTACAAGCGGCATGTGTCCTATTTGCGTAAAAAACTGTACAGTTCTATGTGAGATCGGCAAATCTGCCTTCAGGGGTAGAGAGGTGTTATATCCTGTGCCTGAAGAATTCGGACATAGCACAGCAGCATCCAATAAAGATTATAAACTGGATTGGTCGCATTTCCAGATATTGACCGATGTGTTGGGAGCCAAGGGAATAGAACCAGATTCGGACAAGGCAATTTTCCCAGCCGTGGACGTCAAAACGTCTGCTGGAGGAGTTCCGCTTAAGGTGCCAGCATTCACGGCGGGATTGGGTTCCACTGCAGTGGCGCAGAATTACTGGGACGGGTTGGCTGTGGGCGCGGCCATCTCAGGCACCATCCAGGTTATCGGGGAAAATATCTGCGGAATGGATATGAACTCGAAAATCACGGATGGAGAGGTAACGCACTCGGATGATCTAAAGTACAGGATTGACAAATACAGGGAATTCTGGGATGGCGTACATGGCGACATAGTCGTCCAGACCAACGTGGAAGACCAGCGATTGGGCGTTGACAAGTACGCACTCTCTAAATTAGAGGTCAACATCATCGAAAGGAAGTGGGGGCAGGGCGCCAAAGCTATCGGCGGCGAGGTAAGAATCGACGACCTCACCAAGGCGATAGAACTAAAAAAGAGGGGGTATATTGTACTCCCAGACCCAGAGGACACGAGCGTGCAGAGAGCTTTTAAAGATGGCGCGTTCAAGACATTTGAGAGGCACAGCAGAGTCGGGTTTCCGAAGCATGAGAGTTTTGTAGAGGACATAGAGAATCTAAGAGCTCAAGGAGCCAAGCGCGTATTCCTCAAGACTGGGGCATACAGGCCCGTAATAACTGCATTCACACTCAAAGCGGCTTCGGAGGCAAAGATCGACCTGCTTACATTTGATGGTGCGGGCGGAGGGACTGGTATGAGTCCTGTACCGATGATGAACGAGTGCGCCACGCCAACTGTGTATCTACAGGCGCAGGTCATGAAATGTATAGAATTGCTGAAGAAGAAGGGCAGATATGTGCCAGATATCGCATTCGCGGGCGGGTTCGTCAACGAAACGCAGATGTTCAAGTCGATGGCAATGAGTGACCTGGGCAGCGGTCCGCATGTGAAGGCCATTGCAATGGCAAGGGCTCCGATAACCGCAGTGATGAAGGCAGAACACTTTGTCGAGCTGGCGAACGAGGGCAAATTGCCAAGGTCATTTGAACAAAATTACGGTGCAAATCCGGAGCAGTTTTTTATCGCGATGTCCGACCTGGTGGATGAGTATGGCGAACGCGCCAGAGATATCCCAGCTGGTGCGATTGGATTATATACCTATTATTTTGACCGACTTGGAACGGGTCTGAAGCAATTGATGGCTGGCTCAAGAAAGTTCAAGCTGAATCTGATAAGCAGAAATGATATTGCATCCATATCAGAGACTGCAGAAAAAGTCACAGGCATCCCGATGCTTGACAAGATCGAGAGCGACTTGATGGAGAATATTCTCTCTTAACGAATACCCAAACTGAAGCTTACCCATGGGGCAGAATGTGTGAGCGCTCCAAGTGATATAATATCGACGCCGGTTCTTGCGAATTCGCTGATGTTTTCCGTGTTGATGCCACCAGATGCCTCAAGCTTCACTCGAGTTCGCAGGCCTGCTTTCTTTATTTTTTTCACTGCGTCCATGATATCCTCTGGAGCCATATTATCGAACATTATGATATCAGCGCCAAGCTGTGCTGCCTTGATGGCATCATTTATATTCTCCACTTCGACCTCTATCTCCTTTTCAGGATATAGTTCTCGTGCTTTATCGATAACTGCCCCTAAACCTGCTATCTTGATATGATTGTCCTTGACCAGGACGGCTTCAGCCAGATTGAACCGATGCGGATGACCGCCACCTATTTTGATAGCCTTTTTCTCAAATTTCCTGAATCCGGGAGTAGTTTTTCTGGTGCCAGCAATTGTCACGTCCTTACTGCGCTTCACATATGATCGGGTGAGCGTGGCGATGCCGCTCATTCGTCCCAAAAAGTTAAGCGCCAATCGCTCCCCGACGAGAATTGATCTGGCGCTTCCATTCACATTTAGAATCATATCCCCCCCTCTGAACTCAGCACCATCTCTGAATTTAGATTGAACCTCAAGTCCGAAATGCTCGAATATCTGCTCCGCCTCCTCGAGACCGGCTAAAATACCGTCTTCGCCTGCCTTGATGTGCGCTTTAACATGAACATCCGGAACTGCCGCTCCAGTGATGTCCCCTGAACCGATATCCTCTTCGAGGAAGCGCTTGAGTTCGGCAATTCTCATGATCAGTTGTGGTATTTTTCGTTACTACCATAAATCCTTTTATGCTTGTGGTATATTAGTTTCTTCGATGTTTAAACTTCAACAAAGTTACACAAAGATAGGGATAGTTGGTTGCGGCGCAATAGGCGAAACGATCTGCAGGGCATTCGACCAGGGCGTTATCAATGCCAATCTCACGGCATTATCGGACAGAGACCCTGCATCAGCACAAGAACTTGCCGATTCTCTTGTAAATATGCGACCAGTGGTCATGGACACACCTGCGCTAATAGATGCGGTTGATTTGGTCGTGGAATGTGCTGTCCAGTCCGCAGTTCCCGATATAGCAATACCCGCACTGGAAAAAGGCAGGGATGTGATGATACTGAGCATCGGAGCGCTTATAAATGAAAAACTATGGGGGCGAATCAAGAGCCTTGCCCGTGAGCATAACTGCAGGGTGTATTTGCCCTCTGGCGCGGTCGTCGGCTTGGACGGGCTGAAATCCGCCTCGATGGCAAAAATATCATCAGTCGTGCTCACCACCAGGAAGCATCCATCTGGTCTTCAAGGAGCACCATATATCGAGCAACAGAAGATAGATTTGAATGCGCTGAAAAAGGCAACCGTCATATTCGAGGGATGCGCTGAAGACGCGGTCAGTGCTTTTCCCGCCAACGTGAACGTAGCCGCTACGTTGAGCCTGGCAGGTATTGGGGCTAAAAATACAAGAGTCAGGATTATCGCAGATCCAACTCTGAGTAGAAACGTCCATGAGATTTGTGTGGAAGGAGAGTTCGGCAAATTCGAGACGCGAGTTGAAAATGTACCGTCTCCCTACAACCCAAGGACGAGTTATTTGGCAGCGCTGTCCACAATCGCCACCCTGAAAAAGATCGCCGATGAGATTCAGATTGGGACGTAGCTCTTCTCATGCGGTCGTCCCAGAGATATGTCACAGATGAAACATCTGTGACTCCCGAAGACACCCTCTCAAGAGGTGTCTTCTT
>CAYPOB010000036.1:0-1698 GCA_964412405.1 uncultured Methanocellales archaeon
ATATCAAACCAATAATCGATGACTTGATAGCAGACAGCATAACCATCATCGATCAGTATTTGTAGGGAATCCGTTATTTCGTGCTCGCCTCTTGGAGATAGGGGTGTTTTATCGATAGCATCGAATATCTCTGGCTCAAATACGTAGATTCCGGCATTAGCAAGATTTGAGGGCGGGCTTTTCGATTTCTCGACCACTCTAGTAACCCTATCACCCTGCACCTCGATGACTCCAAATTCTTGCGGATTTTCCACCTTTTTTGCAGACAGAACTGCAACCTCCCTTTCCTTCATCAGTTTTCGCAAATAGGACGCATCAACCAACACATCGCCATTCAAAACCAAAAATCGGTCGTTACAACGATCTTTCACAAGCCCGATCGCATGAGCTGTTCCCAACTGCTCCTTCTGCTTGATGTAGTCAATGTGAACGTCCCACTTTGAACCGTCTCCAAAGTAGTTTCGGATGGTCTCAGAGCGATATCCGACTATAAATATAAAATCGGTGATTCCGGCATTTTTTACCGCAAGCACGACACGCTCCAATATCGGTTTATTTGCAACAGGCAGCATCACCTTTGGCCTGTTTTGCGTAAGCGGGCGCATCCTGGTGCCTTCACCTGCTGCAAGAATCACGGCTTTCATGATAGTTGTCTCCTCTTTATCATTGTTGAATAACATAGACTACGTTTTTAACCTGACTACAATCCCGTCAAAATTTTCATCAAAACTGGCGATACAATCAATGCTTCTTTTGTGCATTAGACTAATCGAAGTGCAGTCAGTAAAACTCAGCCTTTTTTCCGGATAGTGTTGAAATATATTCCATGCATCATTGAAAACATCTCTTGTCACCTGCAAGATGTTTACGAACTGCGGGACCTTCTTTTTTTCATCACCGAGGATCAGCGTTCCGGCTTCACTTGCCTTCGCCACTTTTTTGGTTCGACGCAATGCAACGGTGACAACCTCATCAAAAACATAATCCGATGTGAAGGGCGCCCCATATTCGTTCCTCGTTATGCTTTCAAGAAGGGGGGCAGCAGCATCATGATGCTCATCACTTTTATTAACGTACGCTACAAAAACACCGGTATCAATGAATACGCTCATTGTCGCGTCCCATAGAGAACTTCATCAATTTCTTTTTCCCTGGTCACAACACCCCAATTGCTTTGAAGTTTTCTAAACTTGTCCACATCCTTGTTTGATAATGGCAGGCTAACATATCTGGTAAAAAATTCTCCTTTAGACGATTCAACGAAGTCGAGCAGCTTTGAAAATAATTCTCGTTGCGTCACCTTTTTACCAATCTTCAGCGTAAACTCAGATTGCAACAGGTCAAATTCTTTTTTATCATCCTCTTTGATTTTTATGGTTGTGTCCATAGTCCTCAATTTTAGTTTATCTTTCTACTTAATATACTTTTCTACTTTTAAACTCACACACAGAACCCTATCCCACCGTCACGCTTTTTGCTAAATGGCGCGGCCTATCCGGGTCCAAACCCTTCAGGACAGCCAAATAATAGCTCAATATCTGAATTGGAATGATTTGAACGATTGGATTGAGCAGGCCAGCCTCTGGTACCTTGATCCAGAAATCAAAAATATCATCTTGCTGGGGCGAAACGCCAATTATGAGCCCGCCCCTCGTCTTGATTTCGTGGACATTTTGAATTATTTTATCCTTTTCCCCT
>CAYPOB010000036.1:1798-8132 GCA_964412405.1 uncultured Methanocellales archaeon
CCCGCCCCTCGTCTTGATTTCGTGGACATTTTGAATTATTTTATCCTTTTCCCCTGATACAAAAACGATACAGGGCGTGCCATCTTCTATAAGTGCAAGGGTGCCGTGCTTCAGCTCTCCTCCGGCAAAAGCCTCTGCATGGATATAGGAAACCTCTTTGATTTTCAATGCAGCCTCCAGTGCAGTTGCGTACTGTAAACCTCTTCCAATCAAAAATATGTGCCCATTCTTTGCTAACGAGTGCGCCAGTTTCTTTATGCGCTCCCTCATGCTCCTTGACGTCAGCATGTAAATCTCCAACAACAGCCCCTTCATCTCATTTTTGCCATCTTCCAGTCTATCGGCAACTGCAAACGCAAGCAGGGTGAGCAATGCCACCTGCGAAGTATATGTTTTCGTCGAAAGAACGCACATCTCCGGTCCGGCATTTAGGAGAAGTGAAACTCCCCCCTCCCTTATTAAAGAGGAACCCATGGTGTTTACCATGGTCAATATTTTGCAACCTTTTTTCTTTGCGACCCTGACCGCTTCAAGAGTGTCAGCGGTCTCTCCGCTTTGGGATACTGCTACAACCAGCGTTTCCGGGTTCAAAAAATGTTCAAAATTCTCAAATTCGGATCCCAAACACACATTGACATGAAGTTTTGCAATCTTTGAGAAGATGTAGCTTCCCGTAAGGCATGCATGATAACTGGAGCCGCAGCCGACGAAAAAGATTCCTTTTGCGTTTTTAAAGGTTTTCGAGATATGCTTCACGACGGTCTCATCTTGCCGTATTGCCCTTTGAATGGTCTCCGTTTGCTCCATGATCTCCTTGAGCATGAAATGGTCGAACTCTCCTTTTTTGGCATGTTCAACATCCCACTCAACCGTGTCGATGGTCCTGTGAACCTTCATTCCATTGGAAAAGACGCTAAAGCCATCTGGAGACGCCTCGATGACATCGTCGTCATAGAGATAAACGACGTCTTTTGTGTGCTCGAGGAAGGAGGGAATGTCCGATGAAAGGAAAGTTCCGTGCTCGCAAATGCCGAGAACGAGAGGTGAGGATTTTCTCGCACCGAGTATCACATTTTCATCGGCATTGATGGCAAGAATCGCATAACTCCCCTCCAGCCTTTTCAAGGTCTCTGAAAACGCATCCAAAAACTTCGGCTTGGTTTTTAGATGTTCTTCGATGAGATGCACGATGAGTTCAGAATCCGTATCGCCCCTTATGGTGTGCCCCCTCTCTAAAAGTTCGTTCTTGAGCTCTCTGAAATTTTCCAATATGCCGTTATGAATGATCGCTATCTCCCCACTGCAGTCAGTGTGGGGGTGCGCATTCTCGACACAAACTTTTCCATGGGTTGCCCATCGTGTGTGACCTATACCGATGTCCCCATTTATCTTATCAAAATTGGAGCCTACCGGGAGTTGGTCCACCTTTCCAACGGCTTTTTTGATATGAAGTTGGCCATCCGATATTATGGCAACTCCTGCGGAGTCGTATCCGCGATATTCGAGATTTTGCAGTCCCTCCAGTATAATGGGCAATGCGCTCTTTGAACCGATGTATCCGATTATTCCACACATATTAACTCTCCAATCCTCATGAGATTGCTTTAAACCACTCTATCGTTTTACTCAAGCCTGCATCTATTAACCTTTAGTTTCCCGCTTAAAATCTTCCAGGCTTTGCCTATACGATTCTTCACTGTTCGATTTATAGAGCATGTATACGATATTACGAGCACTTACATTTAGATGTTTCAGAGAGCCCTGATATCCAACCCCGGTGCTCTCTATTTACCATATCGTTCTGGTAACTTTTTGGATCTCATCATCTGCTAAAGGCACTCACCGTCTCTTCCTTTCAAGATATTTCGCTACGAACGTGGCAAACTCGTTTATATCTTCTAAGTTGTTCTGCAAATAATTGTGAAGTTTCCCCACATCCACCTCTTCATACATGTGAACCAGTATATTTCTGAGACCTGCAGCTTTGGCAAACCCCTCTGCAAAGTCCTTTGGAATGACCTTATGCTTTCCAAGTATGAGTATAACGCTCCTGTAATCCTCTGGCTTTTCGAGATCTTCTGCGGATATGATGATCTCTCCAACATCCAGGGCCGACTCTATAGCAAGCTGAAAATTTCTCTCTATGGCAGATTTTAACTCATAATTCTCTTCCAACTCTTCCTTGGTTACAGAGGTATGAGATCTTAAGAAATCAACGTACCTCTTCATGCTTCTGAGTTTTCTAGAGATCTTCTCTTTCTCGTCCATACTTTCACCTAAATTCCCTTTTCGGCAACCTTTTTCAAGAATTCACTTGCTGCCCTTTTTTCATAGTACCTCCTATCCAAATACTTAGATAGCACCTTATGCTCAAAATCTATCTTCTCCCCTCTATCCTTGACAAACATGGGACAGTTTGCCTTAATTATTTCGTAATTGAGCGAGAGAGGCGCATCATTCATGACGACCAAATCCACCTTATCCGTCTTCAATATCGACGTCATTTCGCTTATCAGCTTCAATTGCAGATCAAACTTCTCTCTTTTGTTCAAGGATTCGTCCATAAAAACCGCCAAATCCAAATCGCTAAGTTTTCCACCTTTTCCTTTAGCTACAGAACCGAAGAGATAAGCGAATACTATGTATTTATGCGATTGGAGAAAATCGATGAGATCATCCAATTTTTCTTCCACACTTTTTTGAGTTCTCATTATCTACCTCTTTCATTTACCATATCGTTCTGGTAACTTTTTGGATCTCATCGTCATCGGTTATCAATGCCTGTGAATCTGTCGTGAGATGGGTTGCCACGATCATCCTGTCATGAAGTTCTGGGAGTTTTACCTCCAATACTTTCCTCCATCCAACCATCGATAGATCTACTATAAACATGCCTCTGGAATATTCTAGAACATCCAGGATCAACGAGATTTTTTCAGCTGGTATTGTCATGCCAAACACGTCTTTGCCCTTAGATATAATATATAACACCCCCTCAACGGCTATTTATGGAACCTGTATCTTTGCCTCGTCCTCTGGCAATTTCTTAAATACGATCTTTGAATTTGAGTTGGTGAGTTTCTTAATCCTTTTGGCCAACTCGAGTATTGTGATTTCATCTGGATTGCCGAGATTGATTATTTCGCCCTTCGCCTTATCCGAGAAGACCATCCTGCATATGCCGTCCACCATGTCATATATGTAGCAGAAACTTTGGATTTGCGAACCGTCACCGTTCTTGACCACCTTCTTGATCTCGATGAGGGATTTTGGGACATCGTATGTAAGTGGTCTGAGGCGCTTCCCATACCCTCCGCATAGAATCATTCCGATCATTTGGCACCCTTCCTACAGGAGATTCTAACTACCTCTTTCCTTTAACTTGTCTCCCCCCTATACAAATAAAATACAGCATCCTTATAGTTTACCAAAGATTCTACAAAATATTTGTCGATATCTGTCCTCTCAGATGCAAATGGCCTGATGATCATATCTGCACCAACTTCCCTCGCGACCGACGCGATCGCACACTGAATGTCGATCGGCGGCCTGATCGAATATATCAGACCCACACCTTTGTATATGTGTATGTCTGGATTGAATATATCGTCTCTGATAAAGCGTATGCCATGAATACGTGGACCCATGGCATCAGTTACGGTCACATCTAGGTGATCTTTTAACAGGAGTGCCACCTCAGGATGCCTACCTATGCCAACTTCTACGATTTTGCCCTTGTATGATTTGAGAATATATTCTGCCAGATCATTATGGCCAGTAATTGTCATAGACATTCCTACGCAGCATTTGCATATAAATCTGAACGGAAGAAAGAAGATGTTTTTAACGACAACGGTCTACCAATTCCTGCATGCGTACGGAAACCATGCCAGATCCGGACAACTCATCATCGGATATAATCAAGGCTAATTCGTTACCAAGTACGAAAATAGCCTTTTTGTGGTCTGCTTTGCTTCTATGTATATGAACCGGACTTATATGTAGGGACTGATATCTCTGGAAATTATTGTAGTGACCCGTATTCTCGAAGAATCTTTTAACCTGCACCAACAATGTATGGAGATGTATTAGCTCTTCCTTGTGCATTTCAAACCCCCTATTTATCCAACGCTCCAGACCACAGTGTACTACACCCTAGGGATGGTTAGGGCTTTACCATACTAAAACTTTCGGTCATCTAAACCTTTAGTTTTATTTGAGTTCCTCACTGGTAATGACCTTGAGGGATGGCGGCCTATTGGTAATATTGCCCAGTTTTACGCCTACCAAGTAGTCCAGCTTCTTTTCTGCGGCGATATCGATGATGCGCTGGCTGATCACGCCATCAAAGATGACACCTTTGACATCGCTGTTTGCCCCCCTTAAAACGTTGGCGAGGTCTCTCACTGCAACGTCTTCGATGGCTTTTTTATCGGCATTCAACAATTTTGCGCTCAAGGTACCGCTGAGTTCTTCTGCATATGCCTTGAGTGCTTTTTCGTCTCCGCTCCCAAGAGTTGCACTCACAGGTGTCTCCTTATCCTCATGCCTTGGTCTCACTATACTGCGTCGAATTTTGCTCAGATTCACGATTTTCCCCTTTACCGCTCCCTCTTTCTTCTGTATCCGATGACCTGTAGAAACTTCCATGGCCTGTTCTGCCGGCACCTTGCCTCGCAACGCCTTGATGATTTCTTTTTGAGCCAAATCCTCGACACTCTTGCCTTCGGGAGCGCGTGCAACATAGTTGATGTCGGCAATCTGAAGAAGTTCTTTTAATAATAAATCTCCGCCTCGGTCTCCATCAAGGAAAACTGTAACCGTTTTATTTTTACTGATGTCCCCAATCGTCAGTGAGACGTTGGTCCCCTCGACCGCGATCGTGTTCTTGATGCCGTAACGCAATAGATTTAAAACGTCGGCACGACCCTCTACTATGAGTATCGCATCCGAATCGGTCACATTGGGGCCTGCAGGCAGGCCATCGTTACCATAAGATGTGATACCCTCGATGCGCATAGCCTGCTTCACCGATTCAGCGATCTCCTGGCTCTCTGGAACACTGTCATCGAATTTATTAGTTAGTATATATTTTGCCCTATCTATTACCTGTTTTCGCTTAACTGCCCTGACATCTTCTATCTTCGATACTGTGATGTTGGCGATACAAGGGCCGACCTGCTCTATGGTCTCCAGCGACGCCGCTAGAATCGACGTTTCTACCTTGCCAAGACTGGACGAAACCATGATTGACCCGCTTGACTTGCCGGATTTTGAATTGATAGTAACTTCGATTCTACCAACTCTTCCTGACTTCTGCAGGTCCCTAAGGTCCAAGTCATCGCCGAGCAGGCCCTCTGTTTGGCCAAAAATTGCCCCAACTACATCGGGTTTCTCTACAATGCCATCGGCTTTTATATTAGCATAAATAACGTATTTTGTGGTATCGGAATTTTGCATTGATATCCTCTCCTATATAAAAACAGCCACCAGGCATCAAGGCAAGATGGTCATACTTGACCCATTTCAACCACGCTGCGAACCAACTTGGGATAGTATTGCACTCACTATTATATTTTATAAAAGCTACGTGTGTCCTTTACATACTATATTTTGATTGGGATTCACCTTTAATCTACCCGCTATGAATTTTGAAACTACCTTTTTACCTTGGCTATTTTATTAATATCAATTATCGTTTACGCATTCGTACATAATAAACTTATTGTATGGGCTGCAGACCAAAGAGTTGGAGCGCTAACATCTGCGCACTTTGTGACGAAGCGTTTGGATGTAGGCGTATATATTCTCCACGTCTTTTATCTCATTTTTCACAAGCTTTTTTAGTAGCCCCCTAATCCTTACATTCGGCTTTGTACCAGACGCACGCAGATATTTAGAAATCTTATTTGCCATTTCATTTCCCTTTGAATCCCAATCAGTCAATATGATCACAGTATTGGCTTTTCTGGAAATGTCCTCGGCAAGGTTCAATAATGGCGGATGGGACGCAAGCACGATTTGGCCAGAAATGCCCAGTTCATTCAATGCGAACCTATCCTTCATACCCTCGACGATTATGACTGCCCCCTCATCTAACAATTCCTGAATTTCGGCGAGAATCCGCTCAATCCGCTCCAATCGTTCAGCATCTTCCATTTTAATCGTGTCCCAAATCAAAGATTTGCGGATGCACCAGATGGAACATCTGGTGGAGTTGTAGTCGAAAACACTCTATAGAGTGTTTTCTTTCCCGCCATTGTATCACAATGGGGGTTTAGAAAGTGGCTTTGCCACTTTCGCCCGTAGGGACTCCAACACTCCGCCTAAATCT
>CAYPOB010000037.1:0-7739 GCA_964412405.1 uncultured Methanocellales archaeon
ATTCCTATTAAAACTCACACATCTTGATCAATCTCTTTGCCCACTGGAGCTTCTTTCTCTTGACTTTATAAATATATTCAGCTCAGATTCAAAATCCTTCCACAAATCTGGTAAATTCTCACCAAGCGGCATTAATTTTTCTTTATCCAACATTACCCCATATCCATGAACAGAGAAATGCCGAAACGCCCGATATTCGTCCAGTCTTCTTGAAAGTTCAAGAGAAATTATTCGGTTATCAACTGACAGATCTAATAAGTCCTTGTGCCAAGATTCTGAAATAGAAATGGATTTCCCCATATATTTCAGTGCCCTTTTAAGTAAATTCTCTATTCCGTTATACGTATTTTGGAGGAAAGTGGCAATAGCGGCTAACTCAACGATAGTCTTCTCTTTACGATTTAATGCTTCATTTAATGCCCGCAGAGTATCTAAAATATGTTCTTTTTCAGCCTGAAACTCTCGAAGAAACTCATCCATAGATTTTAACTCCTTTTTCTTCAATTATCCGATTAAATAATGATTTTTTGGATAAGTCTACAAGGTCTACGGGCTTAGATAAACTTCTCAGCAACTTACCATAAAATTTAAAAAACATTTCAGATCTTATTCCATCTACTGCTAAGTCAATATCGTTAGACTCGGTATCTCTATCTAATGATGACCCAAATAGGTAAATAGTAGAGACTTTGTATTCTTTTGCATACCGAGCAATAATCTCCCTATCTCTTTCGTTTATCATGATCATTCACCATATATCCATTAGTTATACTATTTATATTTGTTTTTACAGCACGAATTCTCACTAACTTCTTATATCCAAAGCTCGCACATTCATTCCTATTAAAACTCACACATCTTGATCAATCTCTTTGCCCACTGGAGCTTCTTTCTCTTGACCTCGTCGACATCATCGTCCTCAAAGTCAAAACCGATGAGAGTGACGCCTTTGGCGCCCAAATGATGCGCTAAAAACACACATCGGTCGCCATCGGTGAATCCTCCGAAGTTATGGACGTTTTTTATCGGCTTGGACTGTGTACTTCCAATGACATTGTTCAACCGTGGTACGTATTCTCTTATGGCGGGAATGTTATCGCCGTGCGCATGCACCACGATGGACGCGCCGAGCCGATCCGCGCTGATGATATCATCAATCTCTCCATCCAGATCGGTCACAACTATCTCGGGAAGAATAGCGTAGTCCAAAAGTACCGAAGTTGCACCATCTGCCGCCATGATAAGGTGGCCGGATATGTCGATGTATTGGAGCTCCTCTCGAAGGGATGGCGCATTTCCGCAGATGATGATGCGCTTCCCTTTGGTCAAAGACCTCAGCTTATGAATAATGGGAACGCGATTTTCCAGTAATTTAGATAATGCCCTGGCTGAGCGCTCGTCCTCCTTTCGGTCAAAGCCAAAGTCCCTTAGAATCTCCCGATATATCAGTTCAAAGTCCTCTAAGTTCATTGCTGTCCAATAATGCGCCAAGCGTAATAAAGTTGTCTTTGGGCGCATTAGGAAGGTTGATATGGGAAGTATAACAACAAACAAAAGAGATAGCGACGAACAGGCATGGATGATTATTGGATGAAGATAACATTATTGGGAACTGGCGATGCTGTAGGCACCCCAACACTTGGATGCGATTGTTCGGCATGCATGGATGCCACCAAAGGGGGACGAAGCAAAAGGTCCCGTTTTTCGATACTGATCGAGGGAGAGGGCACCGTACTGATTGACACCAGTATAGATATGAGGCACCAGTTACTCAAAGCAGGTATTTCTCATGTCGACGGCGTGATCTGGACGCATTCCCATTATGACCACTACGCAGGATTTGGGGAATTCTACAGGATAGATAAAAAGGTCAATATATATGGGATAAAAGAAACATTGGACCAAATATTAAAGACCTTCTATTTTATGTGCTATCAGCGGCACGACGTGACATTGTACGAGTCATTTTCATTGATCGGCTTGGAGTTCATGCTTTTTAAAGTGTCACATCCGCCGTTGGATAATGCGGTAGGAGTTAAAGTACGAGACGGTGATAAAACACTCGTAATCACGGGCGATACGGCAAAAAATATTCCAGAGGAAAGCCTTAAAATTATGTCCAATGCGGATTTATTGATCGCTGATGCACTCTCCCCCACGTTTGAACTCAAAAAGCACATGAACGCCGTTCAGGCGCTCGCACTGGGCAGGGAACTGAACGCCAGTCGCATTGTTTTAACTCATCTGAGCCACTTCTTTGGACCACATGATATCGCAGCCAAGAAATGGCCGCTGGGATACGACGGGATGAGTTTTGAATTATAATCCGCACGCAAGTTATTATATGTGATGAATGAGAAGATATATCCCACTTTAGAGCTATTGCTTTAACCGTTATTACACAATCATCTGCGCTAATCGTGGAATTATGGAGGAATCACAAAAGTGAAACAACCCTGCATCAACATCGGTATGGTCGGTCACGTGGACCATGGCAAGACCACGTTGGTAAGCGCCCTATCCGGTGTCTGGACCGACAAACATAGTGAAGAGATTAAAAGGGGAATTTCCATACGCCTGGGCTATGCGGATGTCATCTTTCGAAAGTGTACGAAATGCCCCGAACCGGATTGTTATTCGGTTAAAGACAAATGTCCAAATTGTGGGGTGGATACGGAGGAGTGCAGAGCGATTTCATTTGTAGATGCTCCAGGGCATGAGACGTTGATGGCCACGATGCTTTCAGGTGCTGCGATCATGGATGGTGCGATGCTCGTAATTGCTGCAACTGAACCATGTCCACAGCCCCAGACCAAAGAGCATTTGATGGCATTAGATATAATCGGCATCAAAAATATCGTAATTGTCCAGAATAAAATCGACCTCGTCTCAAAAGAAGAGGCTGTTGAACATTATCAGCAGATCAAAGACTTCGTGCGAGGTACAATTGCAGAAAAAGCTCCAATTATACCGATATCTGCACAGCAAAATATGAACATCGATTTATTGATTGACACGATAGAGGGGGCGATTCCAATGCCAGACCGCGATATAGATGAGCGCGTGCAAATGTTCATCGCCCGTTCATTCGACGTCAACAAACCTGGCACTCCACCTGACCAGATCGTCGGCGGCGTCGTCGGTGGAACCTTGAGCCAGGGGCGATTAAAGGTCGGGGATGAATTTGAAATTCGACCAGGCAGAAGGGTTGAATTCGAGGGCAAGACAAAGTGGATGCCGATATCCACCAAGGTCACGAGGATAATAAAAGGTGGACAGAATTTGAAAGAGGGTATGCCAGGAGGATTGTTGGGCGTTGGGACCACTCTGGATCCGGCGATGACCAAAAGCGATGCGCTGGTGGGGCAGGTGGCAAGCCATCCAGATTCGCTCCCGCCAGTATGGGATTCCTTTACTATGAAGGTACAGCTACTGGAACGAGTTGTCGGCTCTACAGACGAGCTGAAGGTCGATCCGATTAGAGCGAGCGAGACGCTGATGCTCAATGTTGGAACTGCCACAACCGTTGGCATTGTATCCAGCGCCAGGAAAGATGAGGTCGAAGTCAAACTGAAGCGCCCGGTCTGCGCATATGCTGGATCGAAGGTTGCAGTCAGCAGGAGAATCGGTGCCAGGTGGCGCCTTATTGGTGTGGGGGTGTTATAGCGTCAAAGACGTTATCAGCTCCTGTGAAGTCCTCGGTTTCAGGTAATATTAAACGGGGGAGCGTAATCCTGGATACCAATGCGCTGATGATTCCATATCAATTTGGTGTCGATGTGTTTTCCGAATTGGAAAAGATGGGTTACCATGAACTCCTGGTGCCAGAAGGGGTCGTCAAAGAATTGAATAAGCTACACATTCATGCAAAAGGAAAAGACAGGACTGCCGCGTCGGTTGCCCTGTCGCTGATGGACAGATGCAGCATCATCGAGGCAAAGGGTAACCCTGATGACGTCATCATTAAACTGGCAGAAGAACGAGATGCCGCAGTCGTCACGAATGACGTCGAACTAAAAAAACGACTAAAAGAGAAAAAGATACCCACCATATATCTGCGGCAAAAGAAACGACTAATTGTGGGTTAAAAATAAATATCAATGTAGCAATAGTTGGAGGAATTATAGATAATGTATAGAAAGATGAGGCTTGTTGAGGTCGTACGCATTCCGCCAGAAAAACTGGGAGACGAAGTCAAAGGGGCTGTAGCAGAAGCACTGGAAGGTAAATTAGAGGGGAGAATAGACAAAACGATTGGCGCCATCGTTGCCATTACCAAGATCGTCGATGTCGGAGAAGGAAGAATTATAGTGGGCGATGGGGCAGTATATTATAAGACCACATTCGATGCAATAGTGTACAAACCAGAGATGCAAGAAATAATTGATGGAAGCATAGTAGAGATCGTCGAGTTCGGGGCATTCGTCAGCATGGGTCCTGTCGATGGCTTGCTCCATGTCAGCCAGATCGCCGATGACTATTTTTCGTATGATGAGAAAAATGCACGTCTGGTCGGCAAGGAAAGTGCTAAAGCACTTGTTGAAGGGGACAGCATCAGAGCCAGAATCGTGGCAGTCAGCCTGAATGAATTGGAGCCGAGGGAGAGTAAGATTGGGCTGACCATGAGACAGACCGCACTTGGCAAGCTCGAGTGGATAGAAGATGCACGTAAAAATGAAGAGGCCAAACAGGAGGCCAAAAAATGACCGAAAGTGCCTGCAGAGAGTGCCACAATCTCATAGAGGGACAAACATGTCCCAAATGTGGCTCAAATTCGACAAGCAAGAATTGGACAGGATACGTCATCATAATAGACCCGAAAAAATCAGAGATTGCAAAGAAAATGAACATCAATCTGGTTGGGAAATATGCGATAAAGGTGCGATAACGTGACGTTGAGGTTACCAGAGGAACTAAGAATTGAACTAAAAAAGCCATTTGGCACCCTATATGAAGGAAAGGAGATGGAGTGCATAGAATCGGTCAAACATGATTTCAAGAATCCCACGAAAATGATCTCCGTTGGCGACCTTGCCACATTTTATCTAATCAAATCTGGAACCATCCCCGACATAGGCGTCGTCGATGGTATGATCATGCGAAAACCTGCACCTGAAGAGGTTATCCAGGGCACAATGGTCCCAGAATTTAGAAACGTGTCCATCGATAATCCCGCTGGCAGGATTACCGAAGAACTCATCCTCGCCCTGCAAGAATCACTGGAGAACGACAAACCGACACGAATATTCGTGAATGGGGAGGAGGACCTGGCTACTTTGCCAGCGGTCATCTTGTCTCCCATCTCATCTGTCGTCATATATGGACAACCCGAAAGGGGGGTAGTAGCAGTATCCGTTACTGATACTAAGAAAGAAGAGGCGAGAACACTGCTTCGTAGAATGGAGGGAAATACATGGAAATCACGATTATAAATGACAAAAAGAACCCGTTATTGAAAAGACGAGAGATAAACTTCAAGATAAATCATGATACTGGAACACCTAAAAGAAACGATGTGAAGATTAAATTGGTTGCTATGCTAAGTGCAAAACCCGAATTAGTCATCATCGAACGAATGAGAAGCGAATTTGGTAAAAGAGAGACGCTGGGCTATGTGAAGGTATATCAATCTGAAAAACATCTCAAAGGGATAGAGCGCCCCCATATCATCGAGCGGAACGCCCCCAAAGTAGTAGAAGGGGTCGTTAAAGAAGAAGGCAAGAAGGCACCAGAAGAAGTAAAGGCAAAAGAGGAGGAAGTCGGGAAGCGCAAGGAAGAGGCTGAAGCACCCAAAAAAGGAGTCACTAAAATAGAAAAGCCAGAGAAGGCAAAGGCATCTGAAGAGGACAAGTCAGGAAAAGAGAAGAAGGCCAAAGGCAAAGCCGAGAAAGTTAAGGAGGGGGCGAAATCAAAGAAAGTCAAGGAGGGTACCAAAAAGCCCAAAGAGGAGTCCCAAGGAGGTAAAACATGATCAGCAAATTATACGACATCACTGGTGATGCATTAAAACGGAAAAGGCAGTCCTGCCCACGTTGCGGCGATGGTGTTTTTCTAGCCGAGCACAGCGATCGTCTTTCATGTGGCAGGTGTAGTTATACTCAGTTCAAATCTCAAAAACCCGAAGATAGTTCCAATGAGGCCTCAGAAGGATAAATCGATTTTAGGAATTGAAGGAACGGCTTGGAATCTAAGTGCCGCCATCATCAATGAGGCGGGCGTCATAGCAGAAGCCGAATCATCCTATCAACCATTGAAAGGAGGGTTACACCCTCGGATGGCTGCCCAACACCATGCAGCTAAAATTGAAGATGTGGTAAGTCGTGTTTTGGATAAACATGGCACTGACATATCTGCCGTCGCTTTTTCCCAGGGTCCTGGATTTGGTCCCTGTTTGAGAGTTGTTGCCACTGCTGCCAGAGCGCTCTCTTTGACATTCAACATACCTTTAATCGGGGTGAATCACTGTATAGCACATATCGAGATCGGTCGGTGGCTCTGTGATGTCGATGGTCCCATCGTGTTGTACGTGAGCGGTGCCAATTCCCAGGTGCTCTCATACAGGGATGGCAGGTACAGGATATTCGGCGAAACGCTGGATATTGGTATCGGCAATGCACTTGACAAGTTCGGGCGGCATGTGGGCCTCCAACATCCTGGAGGTCCGAAGATCGAGCAGATGGCTAAAAATGCGAAGAATTACGTTCCTTTGCCCTATGTGGTCAAGGGCATGGATTTCTCGTTTTCTGGGCTGACTACGGCGGCGAAGGATGCCTTGGCGCATGCACCCTTGGAAGACGTGTGTTATTCCCTTCAGGAGACTGCATTTGCGATGCTCGTCGAGGTATCCGAGCGGGCGCTGGCGCACACAGGAAAGGATGAATTATTATTAACAGGCGGCGTGGGTGCAAATCAGCGACTGTGCGAGATGTTGAATACGATGTGCCAGGACAGGAGTGCGAGATTCTTCGCCCCAGACAAGAAATTCATGAAGGACAATGGTGCCATGATCGCCTATACTGGACTACTAATGCTGAACAACGGAGCGACCATCTCGATTGAGGATTCTGCGGTGCGCCCAAACTACCGGCCGGATGATGTCGATGTGACGTGGATATAGAGTATATTATATGATCAAGCCGAAGGCGAGACAAGAGTCAAGCGACGCAGAGTCCTGAACCTCATCATTCTATTTTACTAATTTGCTTCTCAGCAAAATCGCCTACTATGGGCAGCTTAAATCTTTCTCCCTTGAATGCCTTATACATCAACAATAGCCAAAGAATTAATATCAATAACCAAAGAATTAATCCCAATAGTCCTATTAGAATTGATATTATCCATCCGATAAGCGGGATCATTCCAATGACCATTGCTATCACGGGTAGAACCACTGATATCACAAATAGTGTCAGAAATGTCGCCAGTGACTGCATTGCGTGAAACCTGACGAACTTGTTTTCTTTTTCCAACACCAAAAACGCTATTCCTGTTATAAAACCCAAAGAATAGCAGAGCAGACCTTCGATGTTTTCACCTATGCCCAGAGCCGTTTTGTTGTTTTTCATAATTTATCACATTTTTTCTGTAATAAACACTATTAATGTGTGCTTATAATAAGCATTATTAATGTGTGATCTAGGTAATGTATATCAGGACTGAAAGCATTATTAATGTGTGATCTGGATAATCTATATCATCTGGATAGATACTAATTTTCACGCTTGTCCCCTCTTTATATC
>CAYPOB010000038.1:0-7477 GCA_964412405.1 uncultured Methanocellales archaeon
GTTGCGTTGAAGAGGCTGAAACCCCATGATATCGTTATCTGAGTTGGATATGGGGAAATAGGATGATAATTTGAAAAGCGATGACTCCACTTTGGGACACATCTGGAAGGAGTTGAGGCACCATGCTCCATTTACGGCATTTAGCGCTTGTATCGCACTTATTTTATTGGGAATTTTGACGATGGTTTTGCCGGACAACGTACAAATGTACGAGCACTACTTTGAGTTATTTCACGTATTTCACCCACTGCACGTCTTGTTTAGCGCTACAGCCACGACTGCGATGTTTTGGAGGTATGAGAAGAGATTAGTCAAAGCGGCAATCATTGGACTGGTTGGCTCTATTATGATTTGTGCTTTTGGCGACGCATTTCTTCCATTTCTGGGGGGGACGCTCGTCGGCATTGAAATAGAGTTCCATATATGTTTGATCGAACATCCGATGGCCGTCGTGCCCTTTGCAATATTCGGCATGCTTCTTGGATTGCTATCATCTGAGGTAATTCGTGGCAGGGGCTCCACGATATTCTCCCATAGCTCACACGTTTTCATAAGCGCGATGGCGACAATGCTGTATCTCATGGCGTTTGGGTTCACAGACTGGATTCCCCATATTGCAGAGATGTTTATCATCATATTCCTCGGCGTGATAATTCCCTGTTGTACGAGTGATATAATACTTCCATTGCTGTTGAGTAAATCTGCAAATGATATGGACGAATCTGATAAAAATGCGACCTGATATGCCGGTCAAGAATCCATTGTAGATAATGGAGTGCGGAGCATATATTGAACCCTGTACAACCGATGCCATATGTGATGGTAGCCGCAAAGGAATTTATTTTACAGATTTATAGTTGGTTGGGGATATTGGTAAAAATGATAGGGGAGAGGGAATGGAAATATGAAAGGCACATACGTTTTACTCATAGAACTTCTCAGGAGTATGGATATCCAAGTTGGTAAACTGGGAAGGGTAAAATTTCAAGCTGGCTTTTACGCATACGTTGGCTCTGCTTTGAGTGGATTGGAGTCGAGAATCGAGCGACATTTAAGGAAGGAAAAGAAGCTATATTGGCACATCGATCATTTGCTTCTTCATGGAAGGATAAGAAATATTTTCTATGTTGAAAGTAGCGAGAAAATAGAGTGTGATACTACTAGGAAACTAGCAGCGCATTTCACATCCATAAAAGGCTTTGGCTCGAGCGATTGTGACTGCGAGAGTCATCTGTTTTACAGTGAGGATTATGGATGGATCAGAGATGTGCTTGGAATAAATCCCCCCCTGATCATGTGATCCGCCAAGACAAGTGCAGCCATCGTCTCTGCAACTGGAACTATTCTCGGACAGATGCACGGGTCATGGCGCCCCTTTATCTGGATATCCGTCTTTTTTTTCTCAACCAGATCCACGGTTTTTTGTATCTTCCCTATGGATGGGGTTGGCTTGACCGCAATTCTACACACTATGGGCATGCCATTGGATATTCCCCCCAGGATGCCCCCGGCGTTGTTGGTCTCCGTTACTATAGTGCCTTTTCTAAACACAAACGGATCGACCATCTCGCTTCCTCTCATCCTGGAACATCTAAATCCAGTGCCTATTTCAACACCCTTCACACTTCCAATTGACATCAGCGCCTTCGCTAAATCTGCATCCAACTTATCAAATACGGGCTCGCCAACGCCGGGTGGCACGTTTAATGCAATTATCTCAACGATACCACCGACGCTATCTCCTTCTGCCTGCACCTTTTTGATATATCGACATACGCGCTCCGCAGTTTTCAAGTCGGCACATCTCACTGGATTTTGCTCCACGTTCTCTCGAATTTGGTTCAGGGTGACATCGCCGACAGAAATGTCTCCCACTTCAACGACATGTCCCAGGACCTCCACGCCCTTCGTCCTGAGCAGTTTTTTTGCTATCGCCCCTCCTACAACCCTGCCCACCGTCTCCCGTGCAGAGGCGCGCCCTCCTCCTCTGTAATCCCTAATCTCGTATTTAGCCCCATATGTGAAGTCAGCATGCCCAGGTCTTGGCGTATATCGCAACTGTTCGTATGCGCTTGAATCGACATCTTTGTTCCAGATTATCATCGAAACGGGTGTTCCAGTCGTCTTGCCCTCGAATACGCCCGATAGTATTTCCACGACATCCGCCTCTTCACGCGGAGTAGTAATCTCACTCTGGCCTGGGCGCCTTCTATCCAACTCCTTTTGAATATCTTCCTCGCTTAATGGCAATCCGGATGGACAACCATCTACAACGGCACCAACGGCTCTGCCATGACTCTCGCCCCATGTTGTAATCCTAAATGTCCGACCGAATGAATTTCCGCTCATCATTCAATCCTTATATTTGCGCCCAGATTAAAAAGATCATCGAAAAAGTCTGGATACGATACTCCTATTGATTCTGCATTATCGATGGTCGTCTCTCCTTCCGCGACCAGTCCGGCTATCGTGAGGGCCATCACTATCCTATGGTCGTTATATCCGCATAACTTTGCGCCGTGCAGGTGCGATTTTTCGATCACCATGCCATCTGGCAGTTGCCTCACCTTTACTCCCATCTTCGCCAATTCAGTAGACATCGCCACCAACCTGTCCGTTTCCTTGTACCGCAAATGCTCTGCATTGAATATTCTGGTAACGCCTTCTGCGCATGCCCCTAATACGGCGACAATGGGCACCAAATCAGGAGTGTCAATGGCATCGACCTCAATACCTTTTAAATCTGCCCCATCGACCGTCACCACTCCCTTCGATTTGTCCCAGGAGATATTTGCGCCCATCTCTTTGAGTATCTGGACGATCTTGATATCTCCCTGCTTTGAGGAAACTAAATTTTTAACCGAGACCTTGGAATTGGTAATCGCCCCTGCAGCGAGCAGATAGGAGGCAGATGAAAAGTCGCCAGGAATCGCGTATGACTCGATATCAATGGACTGCATGCATGGAATTGTAAATTGGGTGGAATCTACAAATAACTCCACTCCGGCATTTTTTAGCATATCTACGGTTATTTCTACATATGGTCTGGATTTCAGCTCACCATCTACACGTATTGTAGTGTCCTTTTCAGCAAATGGACATGCAAGCAGTAAACCAGAAATAAATTGGGAGCTGATAGACCCGTCAACTGTCGTTTTACCCCCTTTAAGTCCGCCCTTCACAACTATCGGCGCAGTCCCATCTCCCTTGGTGGAAAACGCTACCGCCCCCAGCTCATTCATCGCATTCAACAAGGGAATGTTTGGGCGCTTGCGCAAGGACGCGTCACCCGTTAAAACCGTTGCATCGGCTATTAAACCAGCAATGGCAATCATAAATCTAAGCGTTGTCCCCGAATTGGCGGCGTCTATTACATTTTCTGGCGTTATGGGATTGCCCATCACGCCGCTGATTCTTAAAACATCCTCTTTTCCTTCGATGATACGTATAGTTGCCCCAAATGCCTCGCATGCATGAACGGTGGCCAACGTATCTTTTGAGAGGAGAGGATACTGTACCTCGGACTCCTTGCCAAGACTGGCGATTGCCACTGCCCTATGTGTATAGCTCTTTGAGGGAGGAGCATATACGGTACCTTTTACCGTTGACGGTTGAATACTAACATCCATGGCAAAGAAATAATATAATGGATGAAGATATATAGATATGGTAATCGTATGCTGACCAAAAAATTGGAGCGTGAATTAGATATGCTCGAGCGACATATATTGGTTTTAAAGGCAGTTATGCGTGGAGAGCCAATCGGAATATTAAAACTTGCCGAAGAGACGGAATTCCCAAAACACAAGGTCAGGTATTCCCTGAGGGTGCTGGAGCAGGAGGGATTGATCGAACCGTCGCTTCGCGGTGCTGTGGTGACTGGCAATGCAAAAAAATCCATCGTCTGCTTGAAGTCGGATATCGTACGGCTCGATAAAAAATTAAATCAGATTTATCGATGATTTGAAAAAGCATAGAAACCATCAGAAATTAAAATCTTCTATCGAAAAATTTAAATCAAGTATGGGCATTCACAGCCCATATAACATTACCATTGCCGCCATAACTCAGTTGGTAGAGTGTCTGGCTGTTAACCAACCTTTTTCCAAAAGGTTGACCAAAGAGGCAGTAACCAGATCGTCACAGGTTCGAGTCCTGTTGGCGGCGTGTTGAAATTCCAAAGGAATTACAACTCTCGCAGAGGTCACAGATCGAAGAACTGTGACATGTTCCATCTGCGACATGTCGAATAAGAACTTCAGCGACAACCAATATGGAATACAAGACCGAAAGGGACGAACTCATTGAAGAATTAAAATCATATGGCATTGGCGAGCGTGTGCTAAAAGCGATGAGAAAGGTCCCACGCCACCTGTTTATCCCAGAAGAAGTTAGAAAGTACGCCTACGTCGATCGTCCCCTCCCAATCGGAGAGAATCAGACCATCTCGGCACCACACATGGTCGCGATGATGTGTGATCTGCTGGACATCAAAAAAGGCATGCAAATTCTGGAGATCGGTGCTGGGTGCGGATACCATGCAGCAGTCATGGTCGAACTGGTTGAAGATGGCCATATTTACACGATCGAGCGCCGGGAATCCTTGGCAAATACGGCGCGAGAGAACCTCAAAGTCGCGGGTTACTCAAATGTAATGGTCATCGTCGGAGACGGCACGTTGGGATTATCCGAACATGCGCCATACGATAGAATCAGCGTGGCATGCGCCGCACCAGATATTCCGCCGCCCCTACTCGAACAGCTCAAATATGGTGGAAAGATGGTGATACCCATCGGGCGCCATTCTCAGGAACTATATCTCGTCGAGAAGAAGGATACTATCATCAAAAAGAGGAGTGGTGGCGTGATGTTCGTTCCACTGATGGGAAGATATGGATTTCGTGAGTGATGACTTCAAAACCACTGGTCCAGCGTCCTCTGTTCCCTGCCAGAAGCATCGATCAACCGCTCCAGCGCTTTGCGAATCCTGTCTTCTGAAAAATCGTGCCGATCACAAAGAAAACCCTCGACCCCGCTCTCGTCGGGTTCGCGCCATTCCACCTCGTAATCCGAGGTGACATCGGGATATAAGAAGAGGTCCCTAATTGCATCAAAATTCTCGATGTCTGCACTCAACTCGGCAAGCGCGCCCTCGATTGCACCATGCTTTTTTACCAGTTTCAATGCCGTTTTTGGTCCAACTCCCTTGATGCCAGGGTTATAATCCGTGCCAATCAGAATTGCGATGTCGACCAGTTGTTCACGTGTAATTTCCAGCGCGCTTAGAATTGAGCCCAATTCGACGTTCTCAGGATTCGTGTCAATATAGACGTTCTTTCCAGGCAATTTGCGCCTGCCGGTGATGGTCAGGTTCCTGATCAATACGGGAGCGCCAACGAGAATGGCATCGTAATCTTGTGAGCCGACTGCATATGCGTCGCGGTTTATCGCCATGAATGCTGCCTGGGCTTCCCCCTCGGACGGTGCTTGAATGCATGGAATTCCCATGAACTCCAAAAGCGTTTTTGCACCATCGACTATCTGTGTATCTATCTTGGAGGATGCCTGAGCGAATTTGAAGGCTTCTGCACTTCCCGCTCTTTTTGCCTCCGCCCACAGTCTCTCCGCCGCGCTTCGAACCTCGCTGCGCTCTTGAATGGTCCTGGTCTTGAGTTTCGATGGCACCCCATCAAATACGAAGATGGGCTTGAGTCCGCCCTCGATCAAGTTGGTATTCCGATATAGCAGTCCAGAGAGGTGCGATGTTATCTCTCCTTTAGTGTTCATCAACGGCGTGCCATCTGGCTGACGAATGATGCTGAGAAATTGATAGATGGCATTATATGCGTCGATAGCTATCGCCTTCCCGAATAGGTCCTTCAGGCCGATCTTTCGCCTTTCAATCATATCTCCAAGATCCACTCCCATGGTCGCTCCGAATGGGTTTTAATTGTACCCCACTATACTCTGTGTCCCTTAAACTAAATATATATTAAGGCACAATGAAGTACTCATGTACAAGATCTCACTGGCAAGACCATGTACTGATGACCCGGATAAGTATATAGCTGAAAGCAGTTTCAGCAAGCCATTTTCCATGAAAAAGCTCTGCCAGTTGTTAAAAAAGCGCGTTGCCAACCTGAAATGCGTCGAAGACCTTGGCGTGGCCAAGTTCGAGATCGATGGCAAGACGATCATGATTTACAGGAACGGAGGGATAAACATAAGGTCAGTGAAGGATGTAGCCGATGCCAAAATCATCATGGAAAAGACCGAAAGATTAGTAGCTCCGGCGCATGATTGACGAGTTATTTTCCAATATTAAACGCGCTTAATGAGTTCCCATATATCTGGTTTAAGAGCCCCGTTACATCCATATTTTTTATTTCTGAAATTTTTTTAATCGATAGTTCGACATTCCAGGGAAAATTTGTCGTTCCGGAAGGTGCGAGATAGGGCGCATCCGTTTCGAGCAGGATATTTTCAACAGGACAGGATTTTGCGAGTTTTTTGTGTAATTTAGACGCCAGTATCATGGTCGAAAATGAGATGTAGTGACCGAGTCCGATGCATCGCTCCATTATTTTTTTGCTTCCTGAAAAGCAATGCATAATGACATTATTTGTATCGTTTTCTTCTAAAATGCTTACTACTGCGTCCTCTGCTTTTCTTGAGTGCACAACCAGGGGGAGGTTCAATGACTTGGATAATTCGATCAATTCTTCAAATCTTCGTCTTTGCGTCTGCAGTATATCTTCATCCGTATTCCAGAAATGGTCAAGTCCAGTTTCTCCAATTGCCACTATTTTATCTGCATTCTCCTTTATGTACTTGATTTCGCTTAAAAATTCCGAGTCGCTTATGTTTTGGCATGGATGGATCCCTGCCGTGGCATAAATAAAATCGGGATGCCTGGCAGATAATTCGATTGCTCTCCTATTCCATGATGCATTGGCGCCAGATACGATTAAAAAATCCATTTTGCGTTTTGCCTGCTCTATTATTTCATCCAGGCGACCATCGTATTTTTCGTGCTGCAAATGGCAATGGACATCCACCAGACGTAGTGACATCTTTATCCAATCATCGATATTCGCGTTTTGTAAGCGCTTCCACTGCCTCGTTGATCCTCTTGACGCTTGCGCTTAGCTTTCGCTCTACGCTTTCCTCGACTCCCTGGATATTCACCCTTAGTGAGCGCTCTTTGGCGTCAATCTTGCTTTCCATCGCTCTCAATCGCGTATCTATGCTCAAAAACATTGCGGCCAATGCACCTGCAAATATCATCGCAGCTATGACTAGCACTGGTTCTCCCTCAACCACTGGCCAGAAAGTCGTGAGTATAAAAGCCGAAACTATCATTACGGCCGAAAATAATATATTTCTCGTCTCCATTTGTTCCACCTCATCGACAAAGTTTAATCGTCTGTTATGTTATAATATCTCCATATATTATAAATCTTCACTAATTTAGGAT
>CAYPOB010000039.1:0-7399 GCA_964412405.1 uncultured Methanocellales archaeon
CCAATTTAATCCTAAGGTCTTACCATATGCCCAAATGATAAGCCCCGAACAATCGAGCCCTTTCCCAGGCTCAGGACTTACTTTTCTTATCCTTGCGTCATAAAAATAGTAGCCCGTTTTTATTCTCTGAGGTTCAACAAATCGTCCATCTTTCCCATCCCATCTGCCTGTTATTGGATCCCAGTTCCATCCTTTCCCACCCCACGTCTGGCCATCCCCCAAATAAGGAGCCCCTATAACCTGCTTAGCAAGTTCTGCAGCCTTCTCACCCAGTGTTACTGGTGTTTCCTCAGGGATCGTCGGCGCTGTCGGGTCTGGAGGTGTTTCCTTCGGTTCTTCTCTGAACAAATCGAAGAGCCAGGCAATTGTCCTCTGAATCGTTTCTGTTACTGATCGGGCAGGGGCTTGCTCTGGTTCAATAGGTGGTTCTTCTACTGGTGGATCTACTGGTTCTTCTGGTTGCACTCGTTCAACTGCGAAGTGCCCCGGTTCGAGGAGACTGGCAACATTTTGCCTTATCGTGAGAAGAAGGGCATAAAGTTTATCTCCCGGGCACTTCGTAGCAACTAAGTCTCTATGGCCTGCAGTGTAATTGTAGGTTTTGCCCGTAATATCAGATCCACTGCCCAGGGGATCGATACCTCTTTGAACACACTTCCATGCAATGAGCTTTTCAGCGCTTCTTAAAGCTGCCACAGTTGGCTCAACTTGACAAAAAGTTCCTAAGAAAGCTATACCGATTGTTCCGACATTATGGCCAGATGTATGACCTGCGATAACATCGCTACCGCCTGCTCTCCCTTCGTAGATAACACCATACGGATCAATTAGGAAATGGTACCCGATATCCCCCCACCCGTCAGGAAATCCGTCATCCTTGTCCACATTCGCATGATAGTGCCAGATCTTATAGACCTCTGCAGCCCAGTCAATAGCATCATTTCTCGTGGCAGTATGATGAATAATGATGTGAGTAACCTCAGCCATTTCGGGCGGCCATCTAGGGCTATATTGCCCCTCTGGACATCCCCACTGGGTTCGTGAGACGACAGGTGGCCTGGGAAGTTCAGGTGGGAAGGGTTGCGGGGTTGGGTCCTGAGGCGGTGTGGGATCTGCAGGTATTTCCTTCGGTACTTCTCTGAACAAATCGAAGAGCCAGGCAATTGTCCTCTGAATCGTTTCTGTTACTGATCGGGCAGGGGCTTGCTCTGGTTCAATAGGTGGTTCTTCTACTGGTGGATCTACTAGTGGAGCTCTTGCTGGTGGTTCTACTGGTGGTTCTTCTACTACTGGTTCTTCTACTGGTGGTTCTGTTCTAAGGGTAGTAAGGGTGGTGAAGCTCCAGGCTGGTAGAGAGAATGGCCCCCAGCCGGCGGCATTGCCCGCCCTCATGTTCCAGCGATAGGTTATCCCTTCCCTCAGTATGCCTGATGGCAGGGTAAGCGATGTCCCACGTATATTCTCATTACTATAAACCAGGTTTGCCGCCCCGTATGGTGGCTTGCTGATGTAGAGGGCATAGTGCTCAGCTCCACTGACTGCCCTCCATGAGAAGGTTGGGGTCAGCGATACATCTCTGGCACCACTGGACGGGGAGATATGGCGTGGTGGGTCAGTAGGTGGTGTGGTATCGGCAGCTTCGGTTGTGAAAGAGAGGACAGTCCCATGGCTCCAACCGACACTGTTCTTAGCCCAAGCCCGAAAGTAATAGGTTGTGCCTGGGTTTAAGCCAGCAAGATAGTAGCTAAAGTAGCTTCCTGACACACCGACAGCTGCAGTCCATCCATCTGCGCAACTGGCAGTTGCCCCCCAATCGAACCTTCTTTCAATGATGCTTGAGCCCCCGTCATCGGCGACTCTACCATTGATGATAGCTCCTGTTTCAAATATAGCTGTAGTCGGCCTTGTTTCAACGGTTGGTGTACTGGCCGCATGTGCCGTAGGCGTCAACCCCCCAAACATTGAGCCTATCATCAAGCATACTAGAGCAATGCTAACAAATTTGCTAGATACTTTCCCTTTCATCTTAGGCTCTTATGTAGTTGACGAGGGATATGTTTTTCGCTTTGCGAGGATAATTCTCCTACCTTATCTATATGCGGGAGGTGAGATTTGAACTCACGAACTCCTACGAGACAGGGTCCTAAGCCCTGCGCCTATAGCCAACCTTTTATTAAAAAGTTATTGGCCTGGCTTGGCAACCCCCGCCTTTGTGATATGCCCATGCCACTTGCTATGAATATATCTCAGTATGTCATAAAAGGCTTTAGATATGTGATATCTTTGGATTGGGTTCTGATACAAAAATAGGTGGTTTTGAACTTAAATACGATTGAGAAAATATTAAACCACTCGAAAATGTATCAGAACCTCAGATTGAAATCTTTTAGTACTTCGGGGTTCAATTAAGAATAGTGGTCAAAATAAATCGAGAGCTGGTCGTGAATATGATCGTGCAGCTACTCAAGCAGGCGGAAACGACACTACCAGAAGATGTACTTTCTGCGATAAAATCTGCCAGGAAAAGAGAGAGCAATCCGCTTGCGCGCATACAGCTGGATATGATTCATAAAAATGCTGATTTTGCAAGGGAAAAAGGCATTCCCATGTGCCAGGATACGGGCATGCCGGTATTTTTCATCGAAATAGGGAGGGGTGCGAAAATCGATTTTGATTTGGGGGCGGCGATCAGGGATGGAGTAGTCAGAGCCACAGATGAGATTCCGCTTAGACCGAACGCTGTTCATCCTATTACGAGGCAGAATTCTGGGAATATCGGTCCGGGTTTCCCAGATGTGAACTACGATTTTGTGGATGGAAAAGACATTAAGATCGCTGTTGCAGTGAAAGGGGCCGGGTCCGAAAACACGAGTGCGCTCAAGATGTTCTTACCATCTGAAGTAGATGATGTAAAACGCTTCATCGTAGAAACTGTCAAGAACGCCGGAGGCAAGCCCTGTCCGCCGATCATCGTGGGCGTCGGCATTGGGGGCACGTTCGACAGGGCAGCGAGACTGGCAAAGAAAGCGGCGTTGCGAGGTCTGGATACGGCACCAGATAGATTGGAGCAGGAACTGCTGGATGCCATCAATTCACTTGGCATAGGGCCGATGGGTTTGGGAGGAGATACCACTGCGTTGAAGGTCAACATCGAGTATGCTCATTGTCATGTCGCCTCATTGCCAGTTGCAGTCAATATTCAGTGCTGGGCTGACAGGCGTGCATCTGTCGTTCTGGAGGGTTAAAAAATGGAGCACAAACTGAGGGCGCCATTGAGCAAAGAAGACGTGATGAAGTTGCGAGCAGGAGACATCATATATCTGGACGGCACCATCTTAACCCTCAGAGACGGGGCGCACAAGCGATTGTTATCACTGGATGAGATGAATATGCCATTTAGATTGGACGGTGCGACAATATTCCACTGCGGACCGCTGATGAGAAAAGATGCAGAATGGCATCCGATCGCGATAGGTCCGACTACCAGCGCCAGAATGACTAAAATGACGCCTGAACTGCTGAAAAGGTTTGATATTAGGGCGATAATCGGAAAGGGCGGAATGGAAAATATCACAGAGCATATGTACGAAAAATGCACTTATTTGGCATTCACTGGCGGATGTGCAGCGATCACCTCTGCACAGGTCAAACGTGTTATCGATGTACATTGGCTCGACATGGGGATGGCGGAAGCCGTTTGGGTTTTGGATGTCGAGCAGTTTGGACCACTCATAGTGGGAATCGACGCTCATGGAAATGATTTATATGCAGAAATCATGAAAAAAGCAGATGAACGGATAAAAAAGATATTTTAATTGTCGCAGATCAGAGATCTGCTACCGTTGTATTTCTCACGGAAATTCAACAATTCACTTTTCTCCAGCCAATTCCAGTCTCTGGCCCTTGGCTGTCAATTTAGACGACATTTTTGCTATTCCCTTGATGAAGGAGGGGTTTCGATCCAGCGCTTTGCATAAACCAATCATTGAGGCGTTTTCATTTTTTATTTCATCCTGTATCTTTTCGATTATATCGCAAAAATCTTCTTCATTGGAAAATGCCATTACGATCAAATCGCTTAGGTCATCCAACCCACACTGAAAATTGACTTGCACGCTGGAATATGATGTGTGAAACTCTTTATCAGGGGTCTTTCCCAGTTCTGGCATCCTCCATTTACTCTCGATCAGGCCGCCCTTTTGAAGTATATTAAGGCTTTTTCTGGTATCTCCCCCTATCAGTCCCGTAAGTTCCTCCTCAGTCCTCCAGTTAACGGAAAGTTCGTTGAACACTCTTTTGTGGATGTCATTCCCGAAAGTTTGGAATAATGGGACGAGGTCTGCAGGGTCATTGACGATTCGAGTTCGTTTGGGCATATTTTATCCTCAACATATACTTAGTCCCCAAATTCAATAAAGCTTTGGAAATCATCATCCAGAGTTCACCTTCTCACTTGAACCTGCTCTCTAATCGCTCCAATATTTGAGGAAGTGTCGTGTATTCTAGGTCTTTCTCATCCAGTAGATGAGGCTGGAAGGGTCCATGGCGCCGCATATAATCTGCTATCTCATTTGCCTTCTCTCTCACGTGGTCGAATGATGGGTCTGCGAACATATCGCATGGTTCTTCGAGCATTCCATCGTTCAGTTGAAACCCAAGTGCTGTAACGCGTGGTGGGCCGTCGAATCGCGTCGGGTTTGCATCTTTGAATGACACGGGCATAAGGGGTCCATTATGACTGCCCCTCATCCATCCTGCCACTAAATAAGGAAATGCAAATGCATCAAGCACCTCTCCTACTGCTGGAAATCCGCTCTGACATCTGACTATCGCCACGGGATCGTCCTTGCCAACGTATTTGCCGGCGATCAAATTTAGTTTGCTTGTTGACACCACACCAGCAGGTTCTCCGGATTTCTTGGCAACGGATTCGATGCAGAATTTACTTTTGATGCCAATGATTGCGAGCAAGTCATAGAGTTCCTCTGGCGCCTTCAGTTCGACCGTCTTATCAGTGTATACGTCCAATACTCTGAACGCGAAACCGTCATGCAACTTGGGATCGAGCACCAACCCAGCCGTCCCAAATGGGTCTGCGAACATTTTATAAAATGGAAGATTGAACGAAGCTGGCTCGGTCTTATCCATCATAAAGATGACGATGGGTTCGCTTTTCCGCTCTTCAATCTCAAATTCGGCGCATCCAGGCCCCATTCCTTTAATATTTCCAGAAAATGAATCGGACAGCAAATCCTGACCTGCGCCGTAATATCTCTTCTTTTTGGCAGTGGCTGCCGCTTCTTCAAATGTATGCCAGGCGAGGGCATGTATTGGCTCCGCATTCACGCCCTTGTCATGTGTCATGATCAATTCGATGTCATCTCCGCACCGCGTGACGTAAAAATCTATCAGCAGTCCACTTTTCTCACTCTCATTTAGAATAGTACTGCATATGTCTAATAATTCAGGGGGCGCCTTCGTATGTCCAGGCGCACTGCCGACATCTGCCTTGATTATGCTTATGGTTGTTTTTGAACCCATTTTTAATCCTCTCCTTCACCACCCTATTTGGTCGTCCTACCATATAATGGGTTCGTAATTGTGTTATTTGACTAACATAGCCCCGACGATGAACGCAAACAGGGCCACCACCATTGCGCTCTTGATGAGCAACGATGCCATGGCTGGAGATTTTTTGATCGTTGCGGCGCCCACTAACAAGATGACGCATGCCAGAGCCACCACTAAAAGATATGGGGTGCCGAGGATTCCGAATATCACCGGAATGGGACTCAATAGGATTGCCATTATGATGAATATTAACGCTACCGTTGTGGATTTACGTTTTCCTATGCGAATCGGCAATGTGACTGCCCCCTCTTTTTTATCGCCCTCTAAATCTTCCATATCCTTTACTATTTCCCTGCCGATCGTAGTTAGCATCGCGAGCATGAAGAGTGTTGATGTGACTGCAATACCGTCTACGGCTGCTCCGCCGAACAAGAATGCCGAGCCAGTGAGATAGCCGATGCAAATGTTGCCCCACAATACTGTCCTCTTGAGTCGGTAGGCATAATAGATTAAAATTAGC
Source organism: uncultured Methanocellales archaeon (assembly GCA_964412405.1). Lineage (GTDB taxonomy): Archaea > Halobacteriota > UBA148 > UBA148 > JAJOKI01 > JAJOKI01. The sequence goes on from CAYPOB010000039.1 coordinate 6,092, forward strand.
GAATTCGCCACTGCTATCAAAAAGCATATGAAATTTATGAAGAGGGACAGAGCAACGCCGACTGTTAACAGCCCGATAGAGAGGCGGAGGGCAGCCATCTCGCTGACACGACCGCTTGGTATTGGTCTAGAAGGTTTGTTGATCGCGTCAATTTTCGCATCATAAAAATCATTGATGGCGTTGCCGCCTGCCGTGATGACACATCCCGCGATGAACGCAAGCGCCATCTGGAACATGTGTGAATATACTTCACCACCTGCTCCGACGATGCCGCCTATCAAGATTGCCAGTCCGGCCATCACACAATTCAACGGCCTGACCAATTCGAGATATTTAATCATCCCTCCCAACCTCTAACATTTTATCCAGTGTTCGTTTTGCTTTAATGCGTATATCTTCCGGCACAGTGATCTGATGCTCCATATTTTCCAGTGCCTTTGCCACGTTATCCAGTGTGTTCTTCTTCATATTTGGACAGACTGCCCGATTACATGAAGGGTAGAATGCCTTGTCTGGATTCTCCTTGCGCAAGCGATATAGTATTCCTATCTCGGTGCCGATGATGAATTCCATCGCCGATGACTCTTTGGCATATCGAACCATCCCGCCCGTGCTTAAAATCTCATCTGCCAATTCTAACACCTCTGGACGGCATTCTGGGTGCACGAGTATTTTTCCTGCGGGATGTTTCGCCTTTGCCAGCAGTACATCTCCTTTTAGGATAATGTGGTGGGACGGACAGTACCCATTCCAGTGAATTATTTTTTTGTCCGTATTTGCTGCCACGTGTAATGACAGGTTCTTGTCAGGAACGAAGATGATTTCCTTTTCATCCATCGAATTTACGATTTTGACCGCGTTTGAGGACGTACAACATATATCGCTCTCGGCTTTGACCGCGGCGCTCGTATTCACATAACATATCACTGCTGCGTCGGGATGTTTTTTCTTCTCGGCGCGCAAAGCTTCGGGAGATATCATCATAGCCATCGGACACGTTGCCCTGACATCCGGCATCAAGACGGTCTTATCTGGATTTAGTATGGCGGCACTTTCTGCCATGAAATCTACACCGCAGAACACGACGACGTCCGCATTGCTTTTCGTCGCCTTCTGGCTCAGTCCAAGCGAATCTCCGACATAATCCGCGATATCTTGTATCTCGCCTATCTGGTAGTTGTGGGCGAGTATGATTGCATTTCTTTCCCCCTTCAACTGGCGTATTTTATCTTGTAACATACAATTCCTCCAGTGTTACCGACTAAATCAACAGATTTAGACCGAAAACCTTCTTCAGAAGGTTTTCTT
>CAYPOB010000040.1:0-7276 GCA_964412405.1 uncultured Methanocellales archaeon
TCTTGGAGGTGTCCGCCACGCCAAAACCAGGCAATGTCGACAGGGACCATGATTTTGCTGACCTTGGGTATAAAGATTTTTTAGCTTCTGCAATCGGAGTTGGACATGTGTTCGAGAAAGCCGCCATAAGTGACACAGGAATGGGAGTACTGATCAAAAAAGCGGTTGAGGAAAGTACAAAATGGAACGGCGGCAGAAATACTCATTTCGGCACATTTCTTCTGCTGGTTCCACTGATAGTGGCAGCTGGCAAAGGTGATGTCTGTGCTGTAAATGATATCGTGCGCAATACCACCGTCGAAGATGCTATCGAGTTTTATAAGGCATTCAAATGCGTTGATGTATATTTAGGAGACATTGACGACCTGAGCGTGAAAGACACAACTTCGATCGACGAAATTAGGAGGAGAGGATTGACGCTGTACGATATTATGCAGATATCTGCCGAGCACGATGGAATCGCGCAGGAATGGGCGTGTAATTTCTCGAGGACGTTCGCCGGTGCCAGGATGCTAACGGAAAAAACAGAGGAGATGGGCATGAACGATGCCATTGTGCACACTTATCTCGCGCTTCTCGCCGAGCGGCCCGATACTCTAGTTCAGAAGAAGTTTGACCTATCGGTGGCAGAAGATGTTAGTAGAAAAGCGTCTGCGGTGCTAGAGGAAAGAATTACAGAAGCCATACGCCGATTTGATGATGAATTGATCCAGAGGAGAATAAATCCTGGCACCACCGCCGATATCGTGGCAGCCTCCTTGTTCGTGCATCTTTTAGGAGATGATAAAAGGTGACAAAATTGCATAATTTCGGTATAAGAGATGGCATATCAGAGGTCATTGCTACCACGATATCAAAGGAGAGGGGGCCAAATGCTGCGCCCATTGGCATAATTTCGGATGACGTCATGCACGTGAAATTATATCCTGATACGCACACATATTCGAACATCATGGCGACAAAAAAACTTGTCGCGAATGTCGTGAGCGATCCGCTTTTGTTTGTCTCATCAGCACTAGGGGATTTATGCGAGAGGGATTTCTATATAGTCGATGGGTTGTCGGTGCTGAGGTGTGCAGACGCCTGGATATTGTTTAAGTGCGAGGAGGATAAACGAGATAGCACTTTGATATATTTACATCCCATAAGGGGCAAAGTCATTCGAAAGGGTGTACGGGCGGTAAACAGGGGGGTTAACGCCGTAATCGAGGCGACGATACATGCCACACGCTACGCAGCTACAAAGGACAAGAAGTACCTTGACTGGATCGCGCATTACGAGGATGTCGTGAGGAAATGCGGCGGGGCGCGCGAAAAAGAGGCGATGAAAACGTTGAGGGAGTTTTTATAAATATTATTTATTCTAACGTCGATGTGTGCTATTTATATACTTTGCTGCGGTGCCCGATTCGTAAGATTAGCACACCACCTCTGGTTTTGGTATAGATGATGCGATAGTCGCCTATGCAGTATTTGAATAATCTCCTGAATTGTCCTTGAAGAGGTATACCACAGTTTGGGTTTTTGGACAGAGAAGTTTCTAATTGCTGAAGGATGTGTTTAGCCACACTCCTGTCTAATTTTTTTAGATCGCGAACAACTGATGATTTATACTCAATCTGGTATAGCAAGGCGTTCCCTCATTTCATCACTTGAAATGACCTTATCATCCTTATCGTTTAAACGTTCTAAAGCAACCATGTAGTCGGCAGATTCTCGAAGATATGATGCTATCGCCTTGCGAATGATGTATGTCTTAGAGCGCTCTGTAGCATTAGCGAGATTCTCCAGCTCATGTACGAGTTCATCAGGTAGCCGAAGCGAAACAGCGGTAGACATGCCAATCACCAATGTAATACATAGTATTACTAGTATATCAATGTATTGCAGATGGGTTTTGTCGTAATTTAGGGGCATTTTTAGTTATGCTGATACCATCTCCCAGAACGTCAAGGAGACAAAAAAAAATTCATCACCCGAACATCGCACCGATTTTCGCACACACACCGGTACCCAACAGGTCACTAATATTTTTTACTCTCAATTTCATACAACGAATTGTAAATCACACAATCACATATAGATTTCGATTCTGTAGAATTTTCGGTTGATTTCATCAAGATGGTTTATAATCGTCAACCGATTTTTCTACATTACCTCATGTGCTCTTGTATTCAGTTTGCGAGGATATTTTCTCACTTTATTTTATCCGTCTCATCGGCACGCTACAGCAGTAAGGTATTGCCTTCGGCTCCTCATCGAACTCGATGATAGTGGGGTGGCATCTATCTTCTTCGCATACGCATTCGTATTGGATAGATTTTTCTACAACTTCACATCCGCATCCTTCGCACATATTTTTTATCTCCTTTATATTAATACTGCTTAAGACATATATAACTCTTATTCTTCCATCCCTGATAGTTCTTGCCGTTGCATCAAATGGCAGCAAAATTGTTCAACACATCATAAATAAACATGCATATGTATACTAAAAAATAAATAGCATATGTATAATATGAAATGATCGCAGCGAAAAGAGAGAGGAAAAATAATATGAAAAGCAAAAAATCAACTTATCCAATTAAACGTTTTTCCACTATTAATAATAAAATTTATATGATTTTGGGCCTGATTGGTATTATAGCGGTCATTTTTATTGTCAACGCAATAATTGAACCAGCACTAGAAAGGGAACAGAAAAAGACTGTACGCTGGAGTGGTCCGCCAGAAATGATTATTGACAAAGAGGCGAACTACACTGCCATTCTAAGAACCTCCAAGGGAGACATTGAAATTGAACTTTTCGCCAGAGAAAATCCAATAACAGTTAATAATTTTGTTTTTTTGGCCCAACAGGGATTTTATGACGGTATAATTTTCCATCGGGTTATTGATGGTTTTATGATTCAGGCCGGTTGCCCTTTAGGCGTTGGAACGGGCGGACCAGGATATGTAATTCCTGATGAATTTAGACCAGATAATAGAAACGATAGATATACCATCTCAATGGCAAATGCTGGACCAAACACGGGTGGAAGTCAATTCTTTATCAATCTTGTTGATAATAATTTTCTTGACGATCTACATCCTGTTTTTGGCAGGATTATTGAGGGAAAGTGTGTTAGTGAAGCTATTGGTGGAGTGGAAACAGAACCAGGAGATCGTCCAAAACAAGATGTTGTTATTAAGGCTATCGAAATTGTAAAAAATAGCCCCTAACAAGATGGCAAGACGTTTAGGGCGCGCGGAGTTGGAGTAAACTTTTTATTAAAAGAGCATCTATGAGAGAACCCATCAGAGCCACAAGCCAAGAGGAGGTGTTCCACGAGGTAAAGATGAAGTCCATCTTCTACAACATACCTATCAAGTTGAATTATTCAACACAGCAGATGCTCTACGTAGCCTGTCCATAATTGCCCTGCCCAACCCAACCTCTGGAACGGGTTCGGCATAGATGATGTCCAAGCCCGCTGCATCTAACCTGTGAAGCTGGGTAAAAAAATTTGCCGCCGCCTCCCGCAAATCCCCGCGAGAGGAAAGGACTTCTACCACTTTATAGGGCAATTCCCCTTTTGGAGGTTTAAACGCCAAGAGCCCTACTTTTTTTCCTTGCACCATATCAAACTCCACCTCTTTTAGAATCTTGATGGGGGTTCGCGGCGAGTAATGGCAAGGCAATTGTCCGGGTGAACGTGGCTTTAAATAATCGGTCGTAGAAAGTTTTACCTTGCCTATCACCGCCTCTATCTCTTCAAGGGGCAGACCACCCGGCCTGAGGAGAATGGGCTCGGCTTCGGTGAGGTCTATGACCGTGGATTCCACACCAATGGGACATTTTCCACCATCCAGTATCATATCCACCTTTTCCCCTACCTGCTCCCTAACATGCCATGCAGTCGTTGGGCTTAAATAGCCGAAAGGGTTGGCACTTGGTGCGGCTATGGGCGCCCCCGCCTCTTTGATAAGGTTTAAAGCCACTGGATGTGCCGGCATCCGTATAGCCACCGTTGAAAGACCAGCGGTTACGATATCAGGCACGACTTTTGATTTGAGTAAGATTATGGTAAGCGGTCCGGGCCAGAACCTTTCAATGAGTTTTTCGGCCTTTTTATTTGGCGAATGGTATAAGCGTTCGACCTCAAAAAAATCCGCTATATGCACTATCAGCGGATCGAATCGAGGCCTGTTCTTCACCTCAAATATCCGGGCAACCGCCTGCGGATTCAGTGCATCAGCCCCAAGTCCGTATACCGTCTCCGTGGGAAAAGCCACTAAGCCGCCCGTTCGTATGATATCGCCCGCGTCCTGTAGGGCTTTTGGCGTGGCCTTAACGACGTTTATCATGCGTTTAGAGCCTCTTTTACATCCTTCAATAATTTCCTCAAAGGGGGGAGGTCTTTAAACCATGTTCTTTGGGTCACCTCATTTGTGACGGCGCAATAAACCTGAGAGATCAGAAGTTTTAACATTTCAGGAAGCGGCTCCGGATTAAGCTCACATATCTCCCTCCAATGTTGCCTGTCCTTCTTTTTAGCCTCCTCAACTGCATGGTACCACTCTGTCTTGCGGTAGTAAACTCGAGCTATCTCTTTGCTGACAGGGGTTCCATCGAATGTGAAACGGCACTCATCCAGAGTCCCAAGGACGTCGACCAGCATAAAACATCGTTTTAAATCAAAACCGAATTCTAGTTTTCCATCTTCGTTCACCAGCCCAATCTTTGAAAACTCCTTTGTGATGAGATCGTTGACATCGATCGCGATCCGCTCCAGCTCGAGCATTTCGTCATCACTCAGACCTGCTATGCGGCGAGCTTCTTCACGGGCGAGGTATCTATCCGTTATCTCCAGTTTGGTAGAATAATCTATGAAAGGGGAATCAAATTCATGGTTGGGTAGGGGCATGATGGAAAGATTCAGGTCAGCAGGGCATATTTCTCCATTTTTGAGGCGCCCGAAAACGCTATTGCCCGCGGGCAAAAAATTTCTGTAGATTACCTCAAGAGGTATCAGAAATCCGCCCTTTTCTTCACGGTAAACGGAATAATCATAATCAGTGCCCTTGAGTTTAGGTTTTATCACGCGCAGGAGCTTGATTTCGATTTTATTTACGGGTTTCCTGACATCCGAAAGCCTTTTCACCTTGCCACCCTCCACAAGACCCATATAATGGGTGGAAATATTCATCTCCTCAAGTTTTTCAAAAAAATAGGCGCCCAAAAGAGCGATCGCCTCTCCTTTATATGGTATGTGGTCAGGCATCTCGCCCCAATCAAAGACCGAATACCTATCTGAAAAGTGAAACTTTCCTACACCTATCCTCTCTTTCGTCGGCCCCCTGAGAACCTCCAGATCTTTCACACTACCCAATCCATCACCTCCACTTATCTCACTTTAAACCCGACACCGATCCCATTTGCTATCCTCTCACACTCTACTATGTTCGCATATCCCTCGACGACGCTCACCTGAACTTCTAAGATATGTTCTTTGCACTCTTTGATGAACTCGACAATTTTTTCATATGTTGCCCCCCCAAACTTTGGTCTGCACATCTCAAAGTATTTCTCTGAGTTCTCCGCATTCATGCTTATGGAAATGGAGTCCACTCCGGCGTATTTAAGCTCTTTTGCCACATTTCGAGTAGGGTAGAGCAATTTGGCCTGTCCGTTGGTGTTCACCCTCACCTTCAGATCTGGGTGGCTCTTTTTAACCTCATCCGTCACCTTCAGTATGGTATCCAGTCTAATCAATGGCTCTCCGTAGCCGCAAAAGACGATTTCTTCGTCGCCATCAAGTTCCTTGGATAACTCTCTGAGAATATCATCTGCTGAAGCCTCGTTTTGTAACCAAAGATTACAATCCCCCACTCCTCTTGTGAATTTCCTGACGCAAAAAACACAAGCATTGGTGCATTCATTTGTTATGTTCAGATATAATGAATGCTTATACTTATAAACAACCGCGCCTTTAGCCGACGCTGTTATCATAGATGATACTCCCCCCACTCATAACTCTCCAAACATTTCTCGCATCCGCCCTATGAACGATCGCCGAGACCACATCGCCCAATGGACTCATATTTCTATGTGGCCTGAGGAATAAAAGGTCAGCCCGTTTTCCCTTCAGTATCTGGCCTGAGTCCAGACCCAATATCTTTGCTGGGTTCAAGGTGACCATTCTAAGTATATCTTTCGCTGATATTGTCCCTGGATCTCTGTGAACATAGCCGATGATTCTCGAGAGAAACTCCATCTCCCGAAAAAGGTCGGGTGAGTTTAACATGACGTTGTCAGTACCCAGAGCGACCAGGACCCCCTTCTCCAGAAAATCCATGATGGGCGGTACCCCAACTCCGAGGAGGGCGTTGCAACGGGGACAACATACTACGGGGATGCTTTTTTTGACAATATGCCCTATGTCATCTTCAAACGGGTTGGTCACGTGTACAAGAAAACCGGGATCTAACTTCACCGCTCGCTCAACCTCTGTTTTTCCCGTCAGCGCAAGAGAACGCTGCTGGGAGGGTATGTGCTCTGCGGCATGGAGCGCCAGAGGCAGTCCCAAGTCTGCAATCTTTTCGAGCGTGGCGTCTGAAAACTCTCCAACGCCGCTCAACCCGATTCCGTCGCATTCCATGGCATGTACATCATCGATGATGGAGGGATTGAGTTTATTTGCCGCCACGTCATCATCCGCCTGCACCATGATGGGCTCATAATATATTTTCGCCTCCTTATTTGCCTGTGTTGAAGTCCCGAAGGGACTGCAACTCTGCCATTTCGAATAAATGGCACATTTGGACAACGCGGGATCATTCGAGAACTCGCAAAAAGAGGTTATCCCATTGGACACCATCTCGCGAACAGCATCGCGAGCCGCAGCAATGAGTTTTTCTTTTGGCGTGCTCCTCAGGATTTTCTGCTTATACCCATTGGGAGGTCTTACCAGCTCATCCAGCGCCATCCCGATACCGCTCTCCTTTGCAACGGAATCGAGAATATGGGCGTGAGCATTGATGAGGCCTGGTATTATTATGCAGTTCTCTGCATCCAGATCGCCTCTGATGCTGCCCTCGCCAACTTCAGAGATCAGCCCATCTTCGACCTTGATGTACCCGCGGATCAGCTCGAAGTCTGCGCCATAAAGAATTCTCGCGTTGTGGATTATCATTATAGATTAGTAGTACAGTTTATCATTAATAAATTGGTATCGCGGTTAAAAAGCCTATAATAGATTACATGCAATCTAACTTAATAAAAAGTTCGCTAAAT
>CAYPOB010000041.1:0-7063 GCA_964412405.1 uncultured Methanocellales archaeon
ACTTTCTATTCCAAGATTGCCAAGAAAGAGGGATTTGAACAAATCGCCGAGATTTTTATCGTTACGGCAGAAAATGAAAAGGAGCATGCCAGCTGGTTGTTTAAGTTACTCAATGAACTGAAGAGGGGAAGCGATGAAAATTTAAATGAAATTAAAGTTGAAGCAACAGCTCCAACAGTTCTTGGTACTACTGCCGAGAATCTAAAAGACGCAATCGCTGGAGAGCATTATGAGTGTACAGAAATGTATCCCGAATTTGCCGATACCGCCGAAAAAGAACGTTTTCCTGAAATTGCCAAGAGATTGCGGGCAATTGCCAAAGCAGAAGAACATCATGAAGAAAGATATAAAAAACTTCTAAAAGAGGTTGAAGGGGGCACGGTTTTCAAAAAGACAAGGGAAATTGACTGGACATGCATGGAATGTGGATATGTTCACTTTGGAACAGAACCGCCAGAGATATGCCCATCCTGTGATCACGAAAGGGGATTTTATCAAGTTAAATGCGAGGAATATTGAGGTATTGAAAATGATTGAAAAATTGCCTGAAAATATTTTGGAGGCAGTTCTTGAAACAATACCCGTGAAAATAAGGAAAAACATCAAAAATGACACAGATAAAAATATATTCTACTACAACCTGCCCTTGGTGCCATAAATTAAAAGAATTCCTAAAAGAAAACGACGTTGACTTCGAAGACATGGATATTTCAGCGAACCCCAAAGCGGCAGAAGAGATGATTGAAAAATCTGGACAGATGACGGTACCTGTATTGGATATTGATGGGGCGATAATTGTCGGGTTTGACCGAGAGAGCATAGCTCGTGCTTTGGGGCTTTCAGTTTAGATATCTTTCAAAAAATCACTTTCAAAAAAAGGAGCGAAAAAATGAATCTAAAAAATAGCACTATAATTGTTACAGGGTCTTCTAGAGGCGTAGGAAGGGAGATTTGTGCCCTGTTGGCTAAAGAAAAAAGCAATGTTGTCGCTGTTTCTAGAACCAGGGCCGACATCGTTGACGAGATAAACAAACAAAGAGGGGAGGCGATATATGTCAGGGCTGATGTTTCAAATGAAAAGCAAATGGAAAATGTGTTCAAGCAAGCAAAGAAGCATTTTGATAAAATCGATGGATTGGTGAATAACGCGGGAGTCTTATTTCACAAACCAATTGAGAAAACCAGTTATGAGGAATTCGATTTAACAATGAATGTAAACGTCAGAGGGACATTTATTGGATGCAAATTAGCTAAACAGTATATCAAAAACGGAGTGATAGTTAATATAGCCTCCGTTGCAGGGCTGCCTCGTCGTGGACAAAAGAATATTTCTGCCTACCAGGCATCAAAATTCGCCATAATCGGCCTAACAGAGTCGTTGGGGGATGAATTTAAGCCCAACATACGAGTCTATGCTGTTGCACCGCATAGAATCGCTACACAAATGTCAAAATTTATTGGAAATCCTCCGAGTACAATAGCAAGAGTTTGTATTAGAGTTCTAAAAGAAAAAGCGGAAATAGGACCCGGTAAATACATTATAGCTGGAACACTCAAACAAGCAAACAAAAAACGTGCCTCTTAGCTTACAATGATATTTTAAAAAAAATAAGTTAAAGGAGGTGAAAACACATGACAGAACAAAATCAGATCTACAAATGCAATATCTGTGGGAATATCGTCGAGGTATTACATACGGGAGTTGGAGAGCTCGTTTGTTGTGGAGAGCCGATGGAACTATTCAAGGAAAAAACAGAGGACGCCGGTCAAGAGAAACACATGCCAGTGATCGAAAAGACGAAGACGGGAATAAAAGTGAAGGTCGGTTCAATTCCACATCCCATGGAAGAAAATCACTTCATCGAGTGGATACAGATAAAGGACGACATAGGGCTCTGTAGACAATTTCTTGAGCCGGGTAGTGTTCCAGAAGCAGAGTTTGAAGTAGCTGCAGGCAATATTGAAGCAAGAGAATACTGCAATATCCACGGTTTGTGGAAATCATGGAAACAAAATGTCCAGGAAGTTTAAGCATAAGGAGCCCCACCATCGAAATCATCAAATGTGATTGTGGATGGGAAGTGGAAATATTCACAGATGAGCAGAAAGCAGAATGTGAAAGTTGTGGGGCAACTGTGTTTAGAGAAGCCCGACCTTCCTGTATAGAGTGGTGTCCATATGTGGAGAAGTGCATAGGTGAGGAAAAATACAAGAAAATCATGAGAGACAAATAAGGGGGTGATAAAATAGCAGATTGGAAATGTACGAAATGTGGTTTCAAGAAGGAGACGAGATGCAAGCCAAGAAAATGTCCTGAGTGCAGTGAGAAGGACGGCTTTGTAAAAGTATAAAAGTGGAGTAGCGATTCATTCGCCAAAAAATGATTTGCGGCGAGCAAAAGCTAGGACAAGCTGATATAACGATAGCTCTGGCTTTTTTTACCATCGCAATATTCTTCAGATCTTTGAGGTAGGCGTCGCATCGTCCGACAATCTCTGCTGGACAGAGGGTTTTCTAACGTTGAGTATCTCCTTTGCCACCTGCTCAACAGCATCTTTGTATTCCTCTGGCGCATATACTCCTAGTTTCCAATTATCCCACTGCGCATCCACCAGTATCCTCACTAAATGCGATGCCTCATCCAACTGCTTCATCTTGCCGTTGACCAGTATCTTCGCCCTCATCTCGATTATTTCCGGTCGCTTGGGTATGTCCAACAATACATATCCTTCTGGGACATTTGCCGCTTCTGCAATCTCGTTCTCGATTTTTTCCGTTTGCCCCCTCAACATTAGCATCTTTTCGACATTTACCATGTCCTTCCCGACGTACAGCGCGCGTTTGAACAATCTTCGCTGGTCAATCCGTGCGATGATATCACGCGAATATCCTTCTGAGCTCCGCAGCGCCATTACTAATTCGTAATCGTCCATCTTCTTAAGTATAGTCGGTTCCAGTCCTGCTCGGAATAACGCCTCAACAGCATGCACCAGCATAGCCTCGCCAATCCTGCTCACATGGTGATAATATACGGTGGGATGCATTAGAAAGCGCGACACCAATAGGGATTCTGCTGCCTGTAGCCCCCCTGCCCTTATCACTAGATTTTGGTTTTGGATCTCCATCTCATGTATCAATCGCACATATTCGATGACTCCATATGCGACGCCCGTATAATGGGCATCTCTGATCAAGTAGTCCATTCTGTCCACATCAAACTCGCTGTTTATCAGCTGCCCATATGCTGTTTCGCCTTTGATGAGTTGAGTGATATGCACAGGGTCGAGCGAATGCGCGTCTAATACGTCTGCGATCGCGCTATTTGGAATCAATTTTTCCATATCGTCATGGCTCCTGCCCGTATGTTGAATTATCGGTCCTTCGGTAGCATGCGAGAATGGCCCATGTCCAATGTCATGCAGCAATGCAGCTGCCCTGACTTCGTCTCTTTCTTTGCCAGCAATGGCCAATTGGCCCAATAGCTGGTCTGCCAAATGCAACGTGCCGAGCGAATGCTCAAATCTGGTGTGATTCGCACCTGGATAGACGAGATTCGATAGGCCCAGCTGACGGATGCGCCTGAGGCGCTGCATCTCGGGAGTGTCAATTAACTCGAGCGCGAGGTCATCAAGTAATATATATCCGTGGATCGGGTCTTTGATGACTTTCATCGCATATAATTAGTGCTCCATATTATAACGTTTTTTCTAATTGAGTTCAATAGAAGTACATGAGCAATGCGCCGACCAAGATCATTACCAGTCCAATAAGCCTTATCATGTTGTCGCTAAACTTCGGTATCAATTTCATCAGCCATTTTGCTAAGCCGATACCTTTCTTTTTAACCCACGTCGGTGCAACCAATCTTACTATGCCTCCAATTATCAAGAGCGCACCGATGACATCCCAGATCGTATAAGTTAGATAAAATATAGTGATACCTCCTAAACAGTGTTGATTTCGACAGCACATATCTATTTCGGTATTATCGGGAAGAGTGGTTGAGGAAAGATGAACCACGTTGACGAGATTTTTATCTTATTTTGCAAAAATATTAAACCCTTGCCATCCAACTTGAACAGGTGAAGTGGATTAACAGAATCTTTGGCAAAAAGGAGATATCAACTACGATCGCCTTCGATGAAATAGATGTTTGGTTGGACATGGCATCTGGAGCACTATTCCCTAGCTTGAGCTCAACTGCCAGCCGATTATATGGGGGGGTAGGAGAGATGCGCAACAAAATTAAGCAAAATATCTCCGAACTTCAGGATGCCGAGCCAGCTGAGCATATACCTGCCCCCATCACAAAATCGGGATTGACCACCCGCGATAAGATGGTGAAACATCTCAATTCCATGATCGAAAAGATATCGATCCCGACCCAAACAGATTATAAAACGGTTTTATCCTTCTATAGGACAACGACCTCCAGCATGGAATTTACACTGACGATGTCGCGGAGGAATATCTATTGTATCAAGTCACTCTTTCCAGATGAGGTGGGGAATATCCTCTCAAATCTCGACCGACTGAAAATCCTTCTTAACCAACTTGTCGCACCTATCGTGGAAAAAGAAAGCCAGATCATGAATCTGGAGAAGGTGCCAGAGATAATGCGAAGTATAAAAGATATCAAATCCACAATAGAAGGAGAAAAAGGGATGGTCAACGATCGAGAGGGAGTGGCACTTGCGCTCGAAAGGAGAATCGAAGCGGACGAGAAAAAAATGAGGATACTTGAAGAAGGGAGAGAGTGGATGCAATTCAAAGAGCTTAAAAGCGAATTATCTTCGTTAGAAGAAGAGTTGAACATGTTCGAAGCGGATTTGACCGGGCTTTTCTCACCGATTGACAAGGCGCTCAAACTCCTGAAGAAGCAGGATGAGACTGGGCGGCATACCCTCGCTATTGAAGAGAGAAGGGTGCTATCCTCAATGCTATCATCGCCGATTCATGCGCTCGATGAGGATGTCGGCGATTTTCTTCACACCCTGCGAGATATCATCGAGGGGGATGTCCTCCCTTTAAAGGGGCGAAGGCGAGATAAGACATTGAAATGGATAGACCATCTGCTAAATGCTGAAATATTTTCTACCAGGGAGAAGCGCGATCTGCTGCAGTCGAATATCGGAAAGACCAAAGATCTACTTTCGGGTCTAACGATATCCAAAGATAGAAGGGATATCGAACGAACGATAATCTCAGCCAAGGACCAGCTCACTCGATTACAGGAGGGAACGGGCCGTTCGAAAAGGCATATAGATTCGTTGGAAGAGGATCTCGCTAGTGAAGTGAGGCTGTTATTGGGAGCTTTGGAGAATATTGCTGGCAAGAAGATCGATGTTGAACTCGACTTTAAAACAGTTTAACAAGTTAGATAACTCGATTAAAAAACAAATTCTCAACAAACTAAAGGAAATAAGAAAACCAAGCAATCCCCGGCGTTTTCTGGAACCATTAAAAGGAGTTACAACTCTACATATTCACCATAGGATATAGGGGGACGAAATCTATAAAGGAGCTCCCCAAAATTTGGGCCCTGATCCGTTGGTTACGTTGCAAGTTTCATTTAGAAAAATTTAAGTATACTATTTATATATACTGTATTACAGGTGACTTGAATGGGACAATTAATATCGGTGAGGTTGTCTAAGGACGTTCACACCGAACTAGAGCGCCTCTCAAAAACAGAGGACAAAGACAAATCAGTGATAATAAGGGAACTATTAGCCAGAGGAATCAAAGAGAGGAGATTGGATAAAGCCATCGAGCTATACCGCCAGGGAAAAATCACCCTCTGGAAAGCAGCAAGGACAGCAGACATATCCCTCTGGAAAATAATCGAGGTTCTCAGGGAAAAGCATGTCGAACTTCAATACGGGCCAGAGGAACTCAGAGAAGACCTAAAAGCCTTAGAGGAGTCACCTTGAGAGTAGTTTCTAACTCAACTCCCTTGATATATCTAGCCAAGACGAACAAACTATCATTGTTAAGAGAGGTTTTCAAAACAGTTATCATCCCAGCCGAGGTTTTCAATGAAGTAGTAGTAAGGGGGAGAAAGGAAGGTTATTCTGAGGTTATCGCAATAGAAGAAGCAATACTAGGCAAATGGTTGCAGGTCAAAGACACAAAAGTTGACCATAAACTCCTTGAGATCGCTAGAGAGATCGATAGGGGCGAGGTCGAAGCTATCTCTCTGGGCAGAAATATAAAAGCGGACTTGATCTTGATCGATGATGCCGCTGGGCGAAAGATAGCCGAGAGCCTCGGGCTGAATGCAAAGGGAACCCTATACGTGATTCTACGTGGATTGAAGAAAAATGTGCTCTCAAAAAAAGAGGCAAAAGACTACATTCTCGATCTGGCCTCATCGGGATTTAGATTATCGCCTGAGGTTCTTGGAGGAGTTCTAAGGGAAATTGAAAAAATGAGTGATTAACTAGCTAAATAACAAAATTTATTCAAATTGCGAAGGATGTATTTCTTTGACATTGCCGAGCGCCCCATGGAGGTCAAAATCATGATTATACTCTCTGGTGGAACTGGAACCCCCAAATTGTTGAATGGTTTGAAGCGAATAATCCCTCAAGAAGATATAACTACGATCGTGAACACTGCCGAGGATCGGTGGATTTCGGGCAACCTGGTCTGCCCTGATATCGACACCGTTCTATATACATTCGCAGATCTGATCGATGAGAGCCAATGGTGGGGCATAAGGGACGATATGTTCTACACGCATGAAGCGCTGAAAAAATTAGGATATCATGAATCGATGAAATTGGGAGATCAAGATAGGGCGACGCACATCCTTCGCTCTGAGCTAATCAGAGATGGTTTCACACTGACTCAGTCCACAGATGAGTTGAGATCATCGTACGGAATTAAGGCCAAGATATTGCCGATGAGCGATGACCCTGTGACGACGATGATTCTTACACCAGAAGGAGAGATGCATTTCCAGGATTTCTGGATAACACATAATGGAAAACCAGAGGTGTTGGACGTCAGATTTGACGGCCTTGATAAAGCAGAGCCGACACCAGAGGTGATGAATGCG
>CAYPOB010000042.1:0-7043 GCA_964412405.1 uncultured Methanocellales archaeon
AGAAGATAATAATATCATTCTACTGCAACGGCTTCTTCTTGTGGCTGGGCATCAATCGTCTTTATAGCCACATCGGGTTCGAAGACCATTTCAGTTTTGCCGATTTCCGCCTTGCGTATGGGATAGATGTCCTTTGCTCCCTTATATATATCCGATGCCACCTTGCCGAGTACGATTTCCTGAATGAATTGACTAAAATCGAGTTTTTCCGCCCTGGATGTTACGGTGTCGTGCATTCTCTGCCGAATTGTCCTGATTTGCGGATGACGCACTCGTTTAATCGTGAAACATGACGGCTTGACCTTTAACTTATATCCGTCCTTTGTGGTTGCGATGACGTTCGCGTCGATCTTGGACGTCCCCCTCTTGACCAATGAGCGCATATAATCTCGTGCCATCTCGTGCCCGATGAATTTTGTGTGCGCATCACCAGCGATAACATCGCTTATTTTAAATATGATTTTTGTGTTTTGCTTGGACCAGTCATTGGTCATATCGCTCAGCGATGTCTCGATAACCCGTCCGATGAGTTTTTCCGACTCATCTGCAGGCGTTTTTCCAATATTTGCCCTGTTGAACATCTCTGGAGCGAGCACGTTATACCATCTCTTAGCTTTCCAGCCGTCTTTCCTTGATGATTTTTTTGCCATATTTATCTCAACTTTCGATATGCGTGTGAATATATAAAGATAACTCCAATCTCGGCATCAACACGCCATAATATATTTCTAAAGCTCGTCCACTGACATCAAAAGCCGCTGTCCCGATTTATTTAAATCGAAACTGAAGAATATTATACCCTTCCAAACCCGTTTATTGTATTGGATTTAACCATACAGTTTGTTTTAGTCCTTTCCAACGGATTTTACGGCAGTCCTCTCCAAGCTAAAATTTTCAATTTTTTCTGAAGGACTTGCTTCGAGTCCTTCAATCCTTTTTAAAATTTCAGGTCTTTTTGAAAGCCTTGCTTCGAGTCCTTCAATCCTTTTTAAAATTTCAGATTTTTCTGAAAGCCTTGCTTCAAGCCTTTCAAGCCTTTCAACTCTTTCAAGCCTTTCTACAATTTCAGACCTTTTTAAAAGCACGTTTTCGATATTTTCAAGCCTTTCGGAAAGTCTTGATGTCATATTGTCAAGTCTTATCGCAAGTATTGTTTCAAGCCTTTCAAATTCATTAAGATCCGATTTTAACATTCTATTAGTAAAAACTAATCAAACTATTTAAACTTTTTTGTCATCAAAAACCCCACTCATAGAAACTTGAAGACATCTGGCAAATCGCCCACGATTTTTTTGAACTTATGGGGCCAATCATCAGGGTCAAGCCCTTTTTGGGCAAAAAAAGCAGCGCCCCACCTTTCCAATCCTATCCCGGAGCACCCGGACCAGAATTCCCCTATGCTTTGTGACTTCACATTGAACCCCTTTGGATACTTGTCACCATTGATACTGACATTCTGGAATTCGAGCCATCCTTTTTTATATGGTAGATATGCTTCATAGTCCGTTGTCCCCACCCCTTCATTTTCGGCCTTGCCAACCAGACCTTCCTGCGCCATGAACCACGGGGTGACCTCTGCCATTCTCCACTGCAGGTCCAATATGTCATTGAATATGTGTGCATATGCATCGTGCAGTTTATTCGCCTCCCCTATAACCTGCTCTGGAGAACCCATCCACACAACCTCAATTCTGTGAAATTCATCTACACGCTCGATGCCGTGTATGCCCCCGCTTTCATACCTGTGGGATGTCCCAGATCTATCAAAGAACCGTATTGGAAACTCATCATCTGCGATGGTCTCGCCCTTGAAAAACATCCACGCAGGCGGACACTGCGCATAACACAGCCCGCCGATGGGTGCGCCTATCTTTTCCCGTATCATATCAAGTGGGATTTCATTTGTGATTTTATAGTAATCCATGACCTCTTCCCAGTATTCCGGGTCGCGCGTCTTTGGCGGGCAGATGTAATACATCTCCGGATAAATGGCTTTGGCATGGCCGGATCTCTTCCACACGTCCCACGTCACCATCTTGGGGAGTATCATCTCCTGATATCCAAGCGGATTCAGAATTTCCCTTTCGATGATATGTTCGAATGCGCGGAAGACCTTTGTGATCTGCGGTCCGTAAATCCACTGGCCCCTGGCAAAGTGGCGTATCCATTTGCGATTTATCAGCTCCTGTGTCGGGTCGCCGGTGAACTTTGGAGCTTTCTCCCTTGATGACCACAACAATTTCCAGTGTTCATCCTTTCCACCGTAATGTTGCGCCGCTATCTTTTCTTGGATTAACGTAATAATGCGGTCTGGTATCTTATCTTCTATATTCGATTCCGTCACCTCGAGGGTCAATGAGATTTTTCCATCTTTATACTGCATATGCTTGACAAACGGTATCTTGGATTTCTTGAATGCCCCCTCCGTTGGCACCTGAATGGTAAATTTTTCAATTTCAATACCCCTGATTCCGACACGGTGCTTGCCAAGTGCGTTTGCCAGTGGCTTGCGCAGTCGCAACAGTGCATCGTGTGCCCTCACATGTCGATCGGATTTTATATCGACTGTCAGCGCATCACCATCGATATCCCATTTGATGATCTCGGCACCGCACCCTTTAGGAGCGCCCCTCTTCAAGAGCTCCATGTTTGCCTTTTTGATCACCGATGCAGTCTCTTCTTTCATCTCTGTGATGCTGCCGCTCAATTTAAAGCGCCCGATTATATGAAAACTGATTTCACTCTCTTTCTGCATCTTTTTCCGTCATCTCCTCTGCAATCTTGAGATTTAACAGATAATCGTCAACTGTCGCTATCAAGGTTCCTATCTCGTCAAGCATAAACTCAGTGGTTATGCTCTCGTTTTTACACACAGTGCTCATGTTTCTGGTGTTATCTGGCTTAATGGCATCTGCGATGACATATGGATTTTTATGTATCGTTATGATTTTGCCGACACACCTGTATTTACTCATTTTCACCACGCAATTGTCACAGATGTTTCATCTGTGACATTATGATGCCGTCTACGATTTCGATAAATTTAGATTCTGCATCGGCAGGAATGGCTGCGCCAGATGCAATACTATGTCCTCCTCCGCTTCCTCCAACCTGTGCCGCCCCTTCACGCATCGCGACCGACAAGTTCAACCCATTCTCGACGAGTTTTCTTGTCCCACGTGCAGAG
This sequence comes from uncultured Methanocellales archaeon, assembly GCA_964412405.1. GTDB lineage: Archaea > Halobacteriota > UBA148 > UBA148 > JAJOKI01 > JAJOKI01. Next base: position 3,188 of record CAYPOB010000042.1, read on the forward strand.
ATTTTTATTTTCTCTCCCTCTTTAATTAATACTAGTATTGGCTTATCTGGTGCCACATATCGAATTATCGTGCTCCCCAGTGCTCCGATGATGTCCTTATCGCTGGAGTGGGCATATCTAATGCAGCCCACATCTTTAATCTCCTGCTCAATCCGTTTTAGTTCTGATATGACTTTTTTCTGATGCCCCGTGTGGAGTTGTTCTGCACGGCCGATTACACTCCCATCTCTCAGGCACAAGGATAACGCCAGTGCAGTCTCCCCCACCTTGCCAGCGGCGTTGACTATGTTACTTAGATGACGTGCATCCGATACGACCTCATAGTTCAATTTGTACCGATCGCCGATTAGCGATTCGATTACTTCTGTTGGCGCTCCCCGTTCCAATACTTTCAAAGCTAATACAGACACTAAACGCCGCAGTTCATCCTCGTTTAGGTCTTCGACCGTTCCATGAATATCCAATTGACTTAATAGTGTCTTTACATTCTCCGGTTCGCCGCTAATATCTATATAGGGGTCAGTAGAATACTCTAACAGCTTCGAGATGTCCCCCTCTCCAGTCCTCAAACCACAGCTAATGGTGATGATACCGTGCTCGATCGCCCCCTCTAAAATGTCCTTATTGCATCCTATCATCTCCTGTTGATCGCCCAGTGCGCCAGCAATGGCGAGTCCGGCGAGATCGACGTTATTTCCAAGATGCATGGCAACAGCGTAAGCGGTCCCGGACGCTGAAATCTCAAATGCCCCATCGATGCCGACCAGATGTGGATTTACATGTAAGTATTCGATATCAGTAGCAGTCGGCTTGTGATGATCTATAACGCAAACCTTGCCATCGATCTGAGATATCAATTCGGGCTGTCCGCTGCCCATATCACAAAATACGACGGGCCCTTTTAGGCCCTTTACAACTTTTTCATCCAGGCGACTTAGTATGCTGACGTGAAAGGGAATGCCACACCGATACAATGCGCTGCAGATAATTCCTCCAGAGGTTATTCCATCTGCATCCTGATGTGATATGACCCTTACATGATCACAATCTATAAGCAATTGGGCCGCAGATTCCGCTACTTCATCCAAGCTTTCGATCATACTCATCTCGAAATCAGCATCTCGGCAGTTTGTAGATTGTAAATCCAATCTTCTGGGAGCACTCTTTCTCCCCTGTAATACTTGACGAGTCGTCTGATTTTGGATTCGGTAATTTGGAGTGACCTCTTATTGTGCAAATCCTTTGAGTTTTGATCGAGGTGCCTCTTAAGTCCAACCGCCTTCTGGATCAAGTTTTGAAGGTCCTCTGGCATCTTGGAGGCCATCTTGTTTTCATCGAGGATTTGTGCGATTTTCTTACCGGTCACCAGTTTGGCATTGGGAATTCCATACTTATCTCGCAATATGATTCCAATCTCGCTGGATGACTTATCTTGCTCCCGCAATTTGACGATGATTTTTTCGACTTCCTTTGCATTCATATCTATCCATTCTGGTGCAGAAGGTTGTCGTATTTCTATTTTTTTATTGGTTTGAACCTTAGCCATGTGATTTCTCCATATCTCATAATATAGCCACTATCTCGGTTAAATATCTTTTGTATTGAACCATTCTATGAACTTCTTCAGCGCCTTACTTCTATGCGATACTTTGTTCTTCTCCTCAGTGGTAAGTTCACCAAACGTCTTGTCATCGTGGATGAATATTGGATCATACCCAAAGCCATGTTCTCCTTTAATTTCCCGCGCGATCTCGCCCTCGACGACCCCACTAAACGTGACTGTCCCCCCATTTGGCTCACAATATCCGACGACGGATTTGAAGCACGCCTTGCGATTCTTTATGCCAGCCATCAACTTTAATATTCCTTCATTTCCTAATGTTTTAAACACATACGATGAATAAGGGCCAGGGAATCCATTTAGCGCAGAAATAAATAATCCAGCATCCTCAACGATAATTCGTTTGCTCAAATGGTTGGCAGCGTCTTGAGCGCCATGTCTTGCAATCTCTTCTATATCATCACATTGAAGTTCTGGATAGGGATATTCTACCTGCTGGATCTGGATGCTGGTCCCTTCGCACAGCTTCTTCACCTCTTGCATTTTTCCCACATTGCCGGTAACAAAATATATGGTTTTCACAGTCGTTCAGTCCTATATCTTCCTCTGCTCTCTATCTCCTTTACTCGCTGCAGAACGCCGCCCGCATCATTGAATGCCCTTTGATATCCTCTTGAAAACGCCTTTATCAAGTCATCATGCCCTTTATGTGTACTTTCAAATGTCTGAAACAACACGTGAACATCCACGCCCTGCGCCTCTATACTTCGGTCAAAGCGCGCCAGTCCGAAGTCGATCAGATATATGCGTTCCCCTGATTGCATCATATTTGACGTGGTCAAATCGCCGTGAACGATGCCAGAGGTGTGAAGCCTTCCTGCAAGCTCGCCGATTCTTTCACTCAACCCCATATCAAGCACGTGCTTCAGCTGTGGCCCTTCTATATATTCCATCACTATATCATAATCTGTGACGTCATGGATGATGGGCGTGGGTACGCCGCACCTGCGAGCCTCGGATATCAGCTTAGCCTCGGACTTCGTGCGCTCTCGTCGAAGACGCTCGTCCACTTCTCTGACTCTATAGCGCTTGGGTATTCGCCGTTTTACCACGTACCCATCACGTGATTCGATGGTCGCCTCGGCGCCGATTGTTTTTAGATTCATGCTGCTTCATTAAAGTATCGTTTGCGTATATATTTTCTGATATGGGGATTTCATTCGGCCATATGAAATTCCGAATCGCGCCTTGGGAAAAGGGAAACTATTTAAAGGTCGAATGTAAATTGTTTAAAAAAGAAAGAAGATAATAAATCATGATGAAAATGAATACAAAAGCTTTTGGGACGCTGGTACTTTTGACCGTGCTGGTAATTGGAGTTGTGTTCATAAGTGGATGTGTTGAGGCACCTGAAGAAAAAGCGCCAACCCCTATACCACAGGAAGAAATAACACCCCCAGAAGAAGTTCAACCAGAACCTGGTACTGTTCCAGCAGAAGGAGATATTCTTTATGCATTAATACCAGAAGAAGTTCAACCAGAACCTGGTACTGTTCCAGCAGAAGGAGATATTCTTTATGCATTAATACCAGAAGAAGTTCAACCAGAACCTGGTACTGTTCCAGAAAAAGCTCAACTAAAAGATGGGACTATTCTATCAGTGTATTTTACTAGGTTAATACCCTTTTTACCAGATCCACCTTCTGGCTGGGTTGGTGAAGAACCAGATGGGATGATGATGATCTTCGATGGAATATCTTGGAGCATTGCGGAAAGACGTTATACAAAGCCAGATGTATTGGGTGCAAATGCTTCTGTAAGCATTGCGACTTCTGCATATTCAATAGGTGAGCCATGGATGATGTGGGAAGAGTTCATTGAGTATGAAACCACCGATGGATACTTAAAGAACACAAGCTTTAAAGGGTACCCTGCATGGAAAGAGCATATCAAACCCGATCATTACGCTTTACATGTTAATATGGACGGCCGATTCATAGTGTCTATCTCAGTCAATGGTGTGGATAGAGACGCACTTTATGCCTTTGCCGATCAGATCAATTACAGCAGAATTGGTCGTCTATCGTTTATTATTTGCTGCTGAACTCATCTATTTCATTGAGCCGATCAGATCGATTACAGCAGAATTGCTACTCTAGAATAGTAAATTCACATATACTAAACAAAACTTTTCAAAACAAGAAGAAGGTTCAAAAAGAAGGGTGGGTAACTATTTAAAGAAGAAAGAAGATAATAAATCATGATGAAAATGAATACAAAAGCTTTTGGGACGCT
>CAYPOB010000043.1:0-6588 GCA_964412405.1 uncultured Methanocellales archaeon
TGATAATAATACTCTCCCCTCGCCTTCTGTCCCCTGTCCAATTTGGATTCTGGTTTATTTACCCTCGGCCTCTTGGCATCCTCGTCGCGCCTGAAGGTGATATCCATTTTTTCGAGAAATTTATTCATGCCTTCGCGCATCTCAAACGGACCAAATACCTCACCACACACCCCTGGCCTTCCATCAAAGACCATCAAACGCTCGCTAAGCAGGTCTATCATATAGATGTCATGGTCGATAACCATCGCGCTTGCTTTGTTGTTTTCCGCAAATCGGCGTATCGTCTTAATGGCAGATGCTCGCTGCTCGACATCTAAATGTGCAGAGGGCTCATCCAAAATATATAAATTCGCCTTCTTGCTCAAACATGCCGCGATGGCAACCCTTTGCAACTCGCCACCGCTGAGGTCTGTCAGATTTTGGTCCAGTAGATATTTCAATTGCAACGGTCTGATGACTTCCGTACTGTAGTGGCTTGTGCCGAATTGCTTCGTTATTGTTCGCAGCAAGTCCCTGACCGTTTCGTCGCATTTCGTGATATACTGCGGCTTATAAGATATCCGCAGGTCGAGACTTGCTATACCCTCATCTGGTTCGATGATGCCAGCCAACACCTTTACGAACGTGCTTTTCCCGATGCCGTTTGGCCCTACAATGCCTATGACTTCACCCCTTCGTATCTCACCACCATTAACGTTCAACGTAAATTCGGGATATTTTTTAACGAATGCATCAAATTTGGCGAGTACTGGAATGTCCTTCTGAGGTCTGGGGGCATGAACCTCGAATTCGATTGCTTCTTGGCGCATTCTGATATTCTCCTCTGTTAAAAAGCCCCGCAAATACTGGTTAATGCCGACTCTGACGCCTTTAGGAGTGGTTATCACGCCATACCCTCCCGGCGTCCCATATACGATATGCACGACATCTGCCAACAGGTCGAGAATGGCAAGGTCGTGCTCTACGATCATCACGGTTTTTGTCCTGGATAGGTCCTGGATGAGTTTTGCGACTTCGATGCGCTGGCAAATGTCCAGATAGGGAGTTATCTCATCAAAAAAGTAGAAATTGGCATCTTTGGCAATACATGCTGCGATTGCAACGCGCTGAAGTTCTCCACCGCTGAGGTCTTCAACCCCCCTGTCCAGTATATGATCGATATCAAGTTTGGACGTCAAATCCTTTAATACTCCGCGTTCATCGAGACTCTGGAGCAATTCATGAGCGCTGCCACTAAATGCCTTTGGTATCGCGTCGATGTACTGCGGCTTTTGAGCTATTCTGATATCTTTTTGCGATATCTCTCGCATATATCCTTGCAGTTCTGAGCCACGATAGTGCTGGATGATTTCGTTCCAAGGAGGAGCATCCTTTCCAAGATTCGGTTTGAGACTACCAGACAATATCCTTATTGCAGTACTTTTTCCTGTACCGTTTGGGCCAAGTATTCCGGTGACCTTCCCTCTTTGTGGGATGGGTAACCCATAGAGTGCAAAGCCATTTACACCATATCTATGCATTTCCTGTTCGCCAAGCTCCTCTGGCAGTCTGATAATCATTATCGCATCGAACGGACATTTTTTGACACATATGCCGCACCCGACACACAGTTCTTCCGATATTATCGGTTTATGGTCCTCGCCGATGACGATGGTTTCGTCTCCAGTCCGCACCCTTGGGCAAAACCGATGGCATTCATGGGCGCATCTCTTAGGCTGACATCGATCCCTATTCAGAACTGAAATTCTCATATCGTTCACTTCGGGATTAGTTCAGTAAAAAGGTCCAACTCACAAACCAGAACGTCGTCGTTATAAATACGATATAAATCCAATCCTTGGCTTCAAGTTCTTTTACATTTATGTTGATCAGCGGAAAAACATACTTTTGTAAGAGTACTATGCTGGCCAATACCACAAATCCGAATCCTGCCCTGGCCTGTGGTTCACCATAAACCAGTGGTTCACCAGCAATATGAAATGACAGAAAGCCTCCGATGATGCCAAAAATCCCAGGCATGATCGTTTTTTTGATGCCATCTATATATTCTTTCTTTTTTTCCTCTTCAGTTTTTTCAGGAACTTTCACCGTTTGATTCACGTTTGACCTCCGTTATTCCATTCGAAGATGATTCTATGGAATATTTTCGGCTAAAACTTATCTTATCCTTTATGCTATTAATACACGATGTACATGAAAAACCAGATGAGCAGTGTTGACATATCTGCCGTTGTATCTGAATTACAGATGCTGATCGATGCGAAACTGGACAAAGTATACCAGCACACCCCAAATGAGATCAGGCTAAAACTTCAGCTTCCTGGCAGTGGGCGCCAGGATCTTCTCATCGAAGCGGGCAGGAGAATACATCTCACAAAATATCCGCGTCCAAGCCCTAAAATCGCACCGAGCTTTCCGATGCTTTTGAGAAAGCATCTGAGGGGAGGGAGGATTACGGCGATACAACAATATGACTTTGACAGAATTATCGAAATACACACCCTGCGCGGTGACACAACTGCAACACTCGTGGTAGAACTGTTCTCAAAGGGCAATGTCGTACTTCTGGATGAAAATCGAAGGATCATAATGCCCCTTAAATTCATGAGTTTTAAGGATAGAAAGGTCAGGCGCGGTGAGCAATATAAATTCCCGCCATCTCTGATGAGTCCAATGGATATCACGAACGCTGAGTTGTGCACGTTGTTCGATCTATCCGACAAGGATATGGTCAGAACGCTTGCATCTAAACTGAATATGGGAGGATTGTACGCAGAGGAGATATGCATTCGAGCAGAGGTAGATAAAAATACGCTGACGAGGGATTTGACGAAGGGGCAGTCTGCACTAATCTACAATGCGTTACACGGACTATTTGAGCCGATCATATCCGTAACATTGAAGCCACATATAGTTCTGGCAGACGATATGCAAATCGACGTGTTCCCGTTTGAACTGCGGCAATATGAAAAGCACGAAAAGAAGCACTTCGCCACGTTTAATGAAGCACTTGATGAGTTCTTCAGCAAGCAGGCACTTCGAGAAGTGGAAGGAGTGGGGAGGAAAATTAAAGACGAGAAGCTGGGCGTAGTGAAGCGAGTGTTGGAGCGGCAAGAAGAAGCCATCAAGGGTTTTGAGCGGCGGGAAAGGGAATGTGTAGAGAAAGCAGAGCTTATCTATGCGCAGTATCAGCATATAGACGAAGTTGTCGGTCGTGTTCGTAGTGCCAGAAAAGGTGGTCATTCTTGGAGCGAAATTAAAACTGGAACCGACGAAATAATCGAAATCGATGAAAAGAATGGAATTATTACCATAAAACTTGATGGGACTCCCATTGCATTGAATATCAAGCTTACCATTCCGCAAAATGCCCAAAAGTATTATCTGCGCGCCAAGGAGCTCAGGAAAAAGCGAGAAGGGGCACTAAAGGCAGTAGAACGGACTAAAAAAGAGGTCGAACGGGTAAGGCTTAAGCGATATGAACTGGAATATCATCTGGCACCCCAGCGAAAAATCAGGCAAAAAAGGCACTGGTATGATCGGTTCAGATGGTTCACCTCTTCTGATGGATTTCTCGTGGTTGGTGGGCGAGATGCCGATACCAATGAGGAGATCGTCAAGAAATACATGAAAAAAGACGACATGTTTTTTCACGCGGAAGCACATGGCGCCCCAGTGACGGTGATTCAAACAGAGGGAAAAGATGTGCCAGAGGCAACTTTATCAGAGGCGGCACAATTTGCAGTCTCATATTCCAGTGTATGGAAAGCCGGGCACTACGAGGGGGCTTGTTATTGGGTCCACCCGGAACAGGTTTCAAAGACACCGGAGACGGGCGAATACATCGGAAAAGGGAGTTTCGTGATTCGTGGTAAAAGAAACTATATCAAGGCGGCGGCAGGTGTAGCTATTGGCATCGAAATTGATGAGGATACCAATGTGATCGGAGGGCCCTTGAACGCCATAAAAAATCACGCAAAATATGTCATCGAGCTTGAGCCTGGAGACAAATCCCAAAATCAGATCGCAAAGGCGCTATCTGAAATTTTCTTGGATGAGGCAGAACCCGAAGATAAATATCTGGTCAAGTCGATCGCCTCCCCCGGCAAGATCGTGCCGTTCCTGCCACCAGGGACAGCCAGAATTAAACTTAAGTAGAGTCGGTGCCTCGGGAATGGGGAGTAGCATATGCGGGTCGTTAAGCACAAACTGAAAAAAAAGCAAGGCGAGATCACACTCGTTCCAGAGTCACTGGATGACCTGTGGCACCTAAAATATATCATAGAGCCCGGAGACACCATATTTGCGTTAACACATCGACGGGTAGAGGGCGCCACCGACAAATTACGTCCTGAGAAAATAGAGAAAAAGCCAATGCGTCTGGGCATCAATATCGAGGAGGTCAGGTTTCATAAATTCTCCAATCGGCTGCGTATCAAAGGCACCATTGAACAGGGCATTGACACTGGTTCACATCATACGCTCAATATAGAGCCGAATGTCAAACTTTCGATCATCAAACAATGGAAAAACGATCAACTCGAACGAATTAATGAGGCAGTAAAGGCATCCGCTCGTCCAAGGGTGGTGATAATTACCATTGAAGACGGAGAGGCATGTATCGGCACAGTCAGGCAGTATGGCGTAGACGAAGTGGCAACCATAAAATCCTCCACTGGCAAGGAGGGTGATACAGCGGGCGAGTTGTTTGGGGAAGTTGCCCATCAATTGGAATGGACCTCCAGAGAAGCCCATGCCATAATCATCGCTGGGCCTGGCTTCATCAAGGAGAATTTTATAACATTTCTAAAACAAAGCTATCCAGAGCTTGCAAAAAAAGCCGTGTTAGAGGACATTTCTTCAATCGGCATATCCGGCTTTCAGGAAGTGCTTCGGAGGGGGGCGGTCGATCGCATAGCAGAGGAGACACGAATATCCAATGAGGTAAAGTTGATGGAACATCTGCTCGAGGAAATCGCCAAGGATGGAAAGGTAGCATATGGGGTGGAAGATGTCAAGAGGGCAATGGATTATGGCGCAATAGACAAATTGTTAATCGCGGACGAAGTCCTAAGAGAGGAGCGTGAGCGTGGAGATATCGACGAGTTTCTGAAGGGAGTGGAACAGGCGCAAGGAAAAATAGTTGTGTTCAGCACCGAGTTTGAGCCTGGACGGAGATTACACTCACTTGGAGGCATCGCAGCATTGTTGCGATTTAAGACTGTATAGGGGGTCGCGTATGAAGATATTACAAGCAACGCCAAATATTTCATGCTACATGTTGGCGGCGTCGAAACACACGTAGAAAATATCGTCGTATGATGTAGTTGTTTTTCATTCACACTGCCCTCTGCCGTTTTTTCGCATGCTGATGGAACCTGCCAACTCTGTTAGTCTGGCTAATACACTTGGGAAAAATTGTCGAAGCACTCTCGGATAAAAGAAGGCACGTGAAATGAGTAAACGCGGAAGACGGCTGGTAAAGGGGCATTATACATTGGATGCAGTCATAAACAGGGGGCAGTTATAGATATATATGGGATGGAAATCGATGCACCGTAAAGCACATATGCAGATTGCCCAATATTTAAATCAGGAATGAAGATGAAAAGTATCACAACTGGAGAGGGCAATCGGAAAGTGAAGTTAAATATCATCGTTCCCATATCGCCACATGAGCCGCTTTCAGTGATAGAGAGGTCCGTAGAATCCCTGTCCAGATTAGAGCATGGAGATATGGGTGTTCATACGACATATATCATTGACACTCATCGTTCCGATGACCCGCGAGTCGCATATCTACAGAGACAAGCAGTATGTACAATAGTCAGAACCCATGGACGGGGGCGACGCGCAGGTGCGACCAATGATGCACTAAATAAAGTAGGTAAGACGGACTATCTTGCTTTTTTTGATGTCGACAGTCGACCGGATTCCAACTTTCTGGTTGAATGTGTCAGGAAATTAGAAAAAAAGGGTGCTGTGATTGCTAGCGCACCGCGGTATATCACAAACCCGGAGGCAAGTTTAACTGCCAGAATTGTTGCCACCGAATATGCCATTCTAACGGATATATATCAATTGCTGGATCGTTATGACGGGTTTAAGCAATTCAATGGTTTAATCGGGGTGTTGGATGCACGGATTTTCAACAATCGCGGACTCGATGAATTCGCCGCTTGCGAGGATGTGGATATCACCCAGCAGATATATCTGGGGGGGGATATCGCTGCACTCACAGAGGATACATGTGTGGGTGAGCAGGCTCCTGTTACTCTCAGAGATTATTATAACCAGAGGATGAGATGGATTAACGGCGCGTATGAAGGGCTAAATCGATACTTCTCCACATTTGTGCGTGCAAAAATTCCGATGAGTCGCAAGATTACGTGGTTTTCGGCGACGATGTTCCCCTTTGTCATCTTCTTGTTCAGTCCACTCATACTGCTGTACGGCATAAAATTATGGAAGTCGTTTAACGGCATAAAAGATTTTACAATTGGGGTATTCGGTCTGATACTACATGCCTGGATTATGCAGATATGCAGCTTGAACGTGTTGCTCAGACGATTATTCAATATGCAAATA
>CAYPOB010000044.1:0-6461 GCA_964412405.1 uncultured Methanocellales archaeon
AGCGCCTTCTGAGCATGCAACCTGTTTTCAGCCTGCTCAAATATCACAGAATGTGGACCATCGATGATATCTGACGTGATCTCCTCGCCCCTGTTGGCTGGCAGGCAATGCATGACGATGACGTCGTCTTTTGCCATCTTCACAATATCCGCATCGATCTGGAATCCCTGGAAATCGCGCATTTTTCTCTTTTTCTGGCTCTCATTCCCCATCGACACCCACACATCTGTGTAGAGCACATCCGCACCCCTGGCCGCCTTCTCTGGCTCATGCGTGATTTTTATATTGCCCCCAAGCTCTCCCGCCTTTTTCACGACCGCCTCGTTGGGTTCATATCCCTCTGGACATGCCACAACGACATCCATTCCGGTGAGCGCACCAGCCAGTATCGATGAGTTGCATACATTGTTGCCATCCCCAATCCAGCCAAATTTAAGGTCGGCGAAGTCTCCCTTTGATTCGTAGATAGTAAATAAGTCCGCGAGGGATTGACAGGGATGCTCGATATCGGTCAATCCATTGATTACAGGCACCTTTGAGTGCTTTGCGAATTGAACGACCGTTTTGTGTGCGTTCGCCCTGATCACCACCCCATGCACATAGCGAGACAGTACCTGCGTACTGTCTTTTATCGTCTCCCCCCTTCCAAGTTGAATGTCCTGCCAGTTGAGATACAGTGCATGTCCGCCCAGGTCAACCATGGCAGTTTCGAATGAGACGCGCGTTCTGGTAGATGGTTTTTCAAATATCATCGCAAGGCTCTTGTTTTTTAAATGGTCTGATAGCTCCCAGCGCTTTCGTTCTTCCTTTAGCTCCTCTGCTCTTTTTAGTATGCCGATGATATCATCATATGTCAGGTCTGCCATCGAAATGAAATTCATCACGACCCCCTCAACGAATTCATATGGTCAATTCGTTTCTGGATTAAAAACTTTTTTCCAATATCGTGCCTGCACTGTATATTTCCTTTTATTCTGGATAGCGCATTTTCTGCTTTTTTCTCTGCTTCGGAAATTGTATCGGCAATTCCTACGACGGCAAGCGAACGCGACGAAGTGGTGTATATCCCTCTGCCGACCTCGTTCACGTTTGCATAAAACAGGAGGGCGTCCTCAATCGACTCTATTGATAATTTTGCTCCGATGATGGGCTTGTCAGGATAGCCTTTTGGCACAGCGTATTTACATACGGTCGCCTTGCGCATAAATTCGGCATCTGAAAGCGAACCATTCAATATGGCGTATGCTATCTCCACCAAATCTGTCCTTAGGAGGGGTAGCACGTTCATCGCCTCTGGGTCTCCAAATCTGCAGTTGAACTCGATAACTTTTAGACCATCGGCCGTCATCATAAATTGTCCGTACAGGATTCCCTTATATTCCGCCCCCGTCTCCTTTTTCAGTGCAGCGACCGTTTGCTTCATTATCTTTATCCCACCTACATAGTCCTGTTCGGCCATGAACGGCAAAATGTCCCCGGCATCACTATATGACCCCATGCCGCCGGTATTCGGTCCTTTGTCCCCTTCATACGCCCTTTTGTGGTCTTGCACTGCCGGACCTGGCGCCAGCGTCTTTCCGTCCACAAACGCCTGGATCGTGAATTCCTCCCCCACAAGACGTTCTTCTATCACCACCTCTCCTTTTTCCAGAAGACCTTTGACGTATTCTTTAGCACCGTGCTTGTTTATTTGGTCCCCAACCACCTTTACGCCCTTTCCGCCCGTGAGACCTGCGGGTTTGATGACCGCACCTTTTTCAAATTTATCGATAAATTCGCACGCATCGTCTGCATCGCCGAATACCCTGAAAACAGGACAGCCTTTGATGCCGTGTTTCTTCATCAGCTGACGCGTCCATGCCTTATCTGACTCGATTCTCGCAACTGTTTTTTTGGGACCGACCGCGGGAACGTCAGTTTCTTCAAGCGCGTCCACGATACCTGCGGCAAGCGGCGCCTCGGGCCCGATTATCGCTAAGTCGGTTTTAATTTTGTCCGCATAACCTGTAACCTTTGAGATGTCGACCTCTTCGGCGATCAATATATCTTCGCATAAGCGTGCTATACCTGGATTACGATTTTTCATCACGGCATATATGGCTGGATGGTGTCTGCTTCGTGCCAGGGCCTCGGCGATAGCATGCTCCCTTCCGCCAGAACCGACAATTAGAATATTCATTCCAGCAACTCCCTTGCTGTGGTGAGCGGGATGAGTGAGACACCGATTTTATCCAGATTCTCTTTTGCGCCCTCTTCTCGGTCAACTGCTACGATGGCGCAATCGACGACCATTCCAAGCTCGCGCAGTATCTTGGCCGCCATGACCGCTCCTGAACCAGTCGTAGTGACGTCCTCTATCAGGAGAATATGCTCGCCTGCTACAAATTCGCCCTCGACTTTCTTGCCCGTTCCATACCCTTTCTTTTCTTTTCTGACTATGACATATGGCAAACTACTGCAGATGCTTGTCACCGCCGCCAGCGGAATCGACCCGAGCTCGATTCCTGCAAGCCTTTGCGTGCCAGGCGGTATCAATTTTGACATTTGTTTGCCCACTGCCAGCAAACACCCTGGATCTGTCTCGAAAATATATTTGTCAATGTAATAGCTGCTCTTCTTGCCCGAAGACAGCGTAAAATCGCCAAACTTGACCGCTTTTTTAAGCGCTTTTATCAATTCGGATCGCCCTTCCATCGACATGTCCTCACTTTTATATCTCATAGGTCACCACGGCACATCTTTTTTTCCTATTTTATACCCGATGATGTTGAAGAGTTTATGTAAAATCGGGGTAAGCACGATTATCGTTATGATAATCCATGGTGTGAAATTTGCGATGAACCAGGCATAGCTGAAAATGGCTGTGAATATCAGTGCGCCAAAGACGAAATCCAGTTGGTCTACCAATGGCAGGGGCGCCCCGCACTCATGTCCTGCACGCCTTTTTAAAAAGCTCTTTGTGGCATCTCCCGTCATCGCGCCCAAGGGCAGGCAGATGAGTGCAGGAATGGTAAAGTAGGGGAAACCCAAATCAGGAGCGATGATATTTTGTCCCGCCCCCACGACAATTCCTCCGAATACTCCCCCAATAAATCCGCGGTAGGTCTTTCCATCTCCCAACATCCTTTTTCCGTCCCTAAATTTTCGTCCCAAATCGATTGGGGTTCCGCCCCTGCACAATACGGCACACATATTGGAAATATATGCGGGCATCATCAACCAGATTGCATTTATTATGGTTTCCAGCACACATATCAACACCGAAAATGTTTTTTGGGTATGGGTTGATAGATGTCATGCAATTTAAATCCTCGTAATGAGAATAGTATGGGGAGTGGGAGAGATTTGATGAGATTAATTGAGGCAGACCCAGAAGTGGCAAGGGTGATCGAACAGGAGATCGAGAGAGAACGATCCGGGCTGGAACTGATCGCCTCTGAGAATTGCGTCGACGAGGCGATTTTAGAGGCGCAGGGCTCGGTCATGACGAACAAGTACGCCGAAGGATATCCTGGCAGACGATACTACGGCGGATGCGAGTACATGGACGTGGTGGAAAACTTGGCGATCGAGCGGGCCAAGAAGCTCTTTGGCGCCGAACACGTCAATGTTCAGGCACATTCGGGATCGCAGGCCAATATGGCAGTGTATTTCGCTATGCTAAATGTCAGGGATACCATCATGGGCATGGATCTCTCACACGGAGGGCATCTAACGCATGGAAGTCCGGTCAATTTTTCAGGAAAATTTTTCAAGAGCCTCTTTTATGGAGTAGATAAAAATACGCAGAGGATAGACTACGACGCTATAGAGGGACTGGCTAAATTGCACAAGCCCAAGATGATCGTGGCTGGGGCAAGTGCCTATCCAAGAGAGATAGATTTTACCAGATTCGGGGAAATCGCCGATGAAGTTGGAGCATATTTGATGGTCGATATGGCGCACATCGCCGGCTTGGTTGCGGCAGGTCTGCACCAAAATCCGGTACCACATGCGCACTTCGTGACGAGTACCACCCATAAAACGTTGCGCGGTGCGAGGGGGGGTTTCATCATCTGCAAGGACGAGTTTGCCCAAGCGATCGACAAAATGGTGTTCCCTGGGATACAGGGCGGTCCCCTGATGCACGTCATCGCCGCCAAAGCGGTGACATTTAAACTGGCGATGACAAAGGAGTTCGTGGAGTACCAGAAGCAGACCGTCAAGAATGCAAAGGCGATGGCAAATACGCTATTAAACAATGGATTTGTCATGGTATCTGGTGGAACCGACAATCATCTGATGCTGGCGGACCTTACTGATAAAGGTATCACCGGCAAGGATGCGGAGGCGGCGCTGGGTGAAGCGAGCATCACAGTGAACAAGAACACCATCCCATTCGACACCCAGAGTCCTTTTGTCACCAGCGGAATTCGGATCGGTACGCCGGCTGTAACCACAAGGGGCATGAAGGAATTGGAGATGAGAAAGATAGCGGATATGATCGGCAGAATTCTTTCAGATATTGGAAACAAAGTAGAGAAGGATGCGATTAAAAGAGAGGTCAAAGAGTTGTGCGATCGGTTTCCACTGTATTGAATGGATATCTAAATCATAGATTGAAAAACCATTGAGAGGATACATCTTGAATCTGATTGACGGACGCAAAGTCGCAACAGAATTGCAAGCCGAGATGAAACGTGAGGTCAAGCAATTAAAGAACGAGCAAAACTTGATTCCAGGCCTTGCAACGATACTGATAGGAGACGAACCGGCATCTCGGATTTATGTGTCTATGAAGACGAAGGCGTGCGATAACATAGGCATCTATCACGAGGAGCATACGTTTCCAGAAGATGTCGGAGAGGATGAGGTCATTCGGGTCATTCGGCAATTGAATGATGCATCGAAGATCCATGGCATCCTGGTACAACTCCCTCTCTCGCCGCATCTAAATGAACGGAAAATTTTGAACACGGTGTCCCCCAAAAAAGATGTGGACGGCTTCCATCCAATTAACATGGGCAACCTGTTCATCGGTGTTGGTACGGAAACGCTGGTTCCGTGCACCCCTGCGGGGATCATGATATTGCTGGAAAGGGTAGGAGTGGATATCGAAGGCAAACATGCCGTGATCGTGGGGCGGAGCAGCATCGTCGGCAAGCCAGTAGCTTTGATGCTGCTGGCCAGGCATGCAACCGTCACCATATGTCATTCGAAGACAGGGGACCTTGGTGAGTATACCAGACGGGCGGATATACTGGTGGTGGCGGTAGGTATGGCGAAACTCATCACCAAAGATATGGTGAAGGAAGGCGCAGTAGTCATCGATGTTGGCATCAACCGGATCGATGGCAAACTCTGTGGAGATGTCGATTTCGAGGGCGTCAGGAAAAAAGCATCGGCAATCACGCCCGTGCCGGGCGGTGTGGGCCCGATGACCATTGCGATGCTCATGCGCAACACCATAACTGCGGCAAAGAGTGCGTTGTCATGAAGAAATTAAACGTAGCTGTACTGGCCTCTAACAGGGGGAGCAATCTGAAACGCCTGTGGGAACTGGCCAAAAAGGGTGCGCTGGACGTCAGTATTTCGATACTAGTCACTGAAAATCCTGACGCACCCATCTTAAAATGGGCGAGAGAATACGGGCTTGAGGGCGTGTGCATCCCAGTGGACTCAAGGACCAGGGAGGAACATGAGAAGAGCATTATACGACATCTCGAAAAGCATGACGTGGACCTGATCGTGCTCGACGGTTACAGGCGAATTCTCAGTCCAGTCATCGTGAATGCGTACAGGATCATGAACGTCCATCCCTCTCTCTTGCCCGCTTTCCCTGGCAAGAATGCGTGGAAGCAGACGCTTGACCACGGCGCCAAGGTCTCCGGATGCACCATACATTTCGTGGACGAGAGTGTAGATAATGGACCGATAATCCTGCAGAGCGCGATTCGGGTCATGGATGATGATACCGTCGAAACGCTGAAGGAGCGGATTCTCGTCGAGGAGGGGAGACTCTATCCAGAGGCGGTACGGCTCTTTGCAGAAGGGCGATTAACGATAGAAGGGAGGCGAGTTATAATCAAGGAATCTCGTGGACCTGTATCTCGCCAGACCTGATCTTTCGCTTGAGCCGTTTCTTCAGTATCTTCTTTATCCACTTGCGCGTCAATGGAATGAGCAGGATAAAGCCCAGTAAATCCGTGAGCACTCCAGGCGTGATGAGGAGAACTCCGCCTATCAGCACGAGCGCGCCATCGAACAACCTATCTGCTGGCAGGATGCCGTTCATCAGGTCAACCTGTATGTCTCTGAGAACGGACAGACCCTGGGATTTGGCCAGCATGGCGCCCACGACACCCGTGACCACGACGATGAAGAGCACGTTCCACGTCCCAATCATCCGACCAAGTTCGATCAATAAAAACAGCTCTATGATGGGCGTCAAGATGAAGATTAGTATTAGTGTGGGTAGCATT
>CAYPOB010000045.1:0-6442 GCA_964412405.1 uncultured Methanocellales archaeon
AAATATCTCATCCGCACGATCTGCTACCTCGCTTATTTCCTCACTGTTTAAAGTTCCTATGCCAAAAAGACGCCTTACCGTATCTACATTATACTCCATGACATCGATGACGGTCGGAACCCTGATGGCATCGCCCACCGCAAGTACCGTTTTTGGGGGCATCGCGCCGACTATACCCTCCCATACACTGCGGTCCGGTATGCCCGCAAGCGCAGAGGCGATATCGTTCGGCTCCTTGAGCGATAAGATCAATCTATTCGCCAGTTGACTTCGAACTTCGTCATCGATGCGCGAGGGACGCTGATCGATCAATGCCAGTATCAGATTGAACTTTCTGGTCTCGCGAGCCAATTTATCAAATGTCGTGTGCGATGCTATTTGCGGGTCCAGGAATTTATGTGCTTCTTCGAGGAAGACCACAAGGCGTGGAAGCCCTTCCGTCTTACCAGTATAAAGGTTGTACAGGCGCCTCACCACTATGTTCGCTACGAAAAGATAAGCAGTCGTATCCTGCCCGTATTTTCCAAAGTCCAGAACGATGGATTTTCTGGCTTTGATAAGTGACCTCAGTTGGCCCAATATGTCGGAAGACGTGTCTCGAACAAAATCAAATCGATCCATGCGCGCGATCCTGCGCTGGAGAGCTTGGAGTGCACCTGCGTGAATCCTTCCATCTGCGTCTGGTGTTGCCTCTCTAATCGCA
This sequence comes from uncultured Methanocellales archaeon, assembly GCA_964412405.1. Classification (GTDB taxonomy): domain Archaea; phylum Halobacteriota; class UBA148; order UBA148; family JAJOKI01; genus JAJOKI01. Next base: position 704 of record CAYPOB010000045.1, read on the forward strand.
GTCACAAGATCTCTGTCATCTTTTATTTTATCTACTGCATATATTGCATCGATCATGGAACCCGAGAGATCCTGAAAGGCGATGATGATGTCGGAGGGTGTTATCTCCCTTGAACTGATCACAAATGGCCTGGCCTCGTTGTTCGCCGGGTCCAGGGAGAACGTCTCCACTTTTTGAGGAAATGAAAACTTCAAACCAGGAGAATTGTCGCCTTTGGAGTACATGCCATACTCCTGGTGCATGTCAAATAAGAGTATGCTCGCAATGTCCTTTGTCAAAATAGAATTGCACACGATCTTGCACAGGATGCTTTTTCCCATGCCGGTGCGTCCAAAAAGTGCAAATGGCTTTTCGGTCAACCTGGCGAAGTCCAGCTGAATTTCAAAATCCGATATGCCGCGCAAAGAGCCGATCGGCATGGAAGTCTCTGTGGGTTGATAAATCTTCTGGACATCCTCATGGGTAGCCGCTCGAACCGATGAGAAATATGGCGGTATGGTCTCCGGCCCGTACAATTTGCCATCTTCATCGATCAACTGAATTGGCTTTAATATCGCCTTTGAGAAGAATATCTGGCCGGCATAACCCTCATGAATGCCAGGCGAAATCATCGGCACGACCGATTTTCCCAATTCAGACCCTGCGATTTGTTCGATAATTCCAGTCGCAGGGTTGCGAATGTCCTGTACCACACAGTAAAAATCATATTTTTGCCCCTCGACGATGATGGGATATCCAATCTTCAATTCCTCTGGATTATTGAGTTCCAGTTTTGCCTCAATACCTCCTGACACAGATGCCGATATGACCTCGCCAATCTTCATGATTTCACCTTGCTGATTCTATCTAAAAATTCATGGAATGCCTGTCGCCTTAATCCATCGATATTTGTCCGCCCGTTTATGACGTCCTTCATCGAAATCCCATATTTCGGAGAGAGTTTAAGGACGACATTTTCATACATCTCGCGGAGATGTCGGACTGTTACGACGTATCTGTGCGCCTCCAGCAAAGGATACGGGTACCCGGGACAGATTTCCGATCGCGCATACTGAGAGAGGGCCGAGAAGACATGGTCTGGATCGTCCTTAAACGTGCCGACATCCACCCTGAACCACTTGGGGGCATGCGGAAATAATTTTGCAAAATAAATATCGCCATAATGTGGCTGGAGGTGCGCATCCTCGCATTCAGCACGCAAATAATAAAGGGCTGGCGTTTTGACCAATTTGCGCAACAACTCTTCAGCGGTAGAGATTTGGCCGAGCATGCGCGTAGCAGAGTCCTTGGAGATTCCGACCAATATATTTTCATTCTTTTCACATAGTCGGATGGTATCTTCCATAAGGTGCGCGAACTCATCCAAGAACGGCGGCGGCGTTATTAACGTACCGTCGAGAGCCAAAATTTTTCCAGATACCTCTCCTGCAACTCGATTCATCAACTTGCATTCCTCATATCTGCGCAGTTCGTTGGCGAGGTATGTATATGTATTTAGTTGCGATTTCCTAGCACTTTTGAACAACTTCTGGTACACCTCGGATTGCTCTTTTACAAACGATTCATGAGACGATATCAAGAGGGAACGCTCGACAACGATATCGCGCCTGAGCTTATATCCAATTTTTCCATCGACATTTTCTACAAACTCGTATGTCAGTGCACAAACCCGAATCGCCGCAAGTTTGATTCCCGAGAAATCAAATATGAACGAATGAGAACCGTCGACGGCAACCATATCTGATGATGCGTCTGCACATTCAAATCGAATGGGGTTCACATCCACTTTTGACTCCTCGTCTTGTATCTGACCAAGATAATTTTGGACTGATCTCAGCACTCCTGGAAGCTCAACGCTAAAATCACTCATCGTGCAGCACCTCTATCTTCGATTTGCCCTCTGGTGTCATATCCACCCTGATTCTGGCCGGGAATTTTTCCGCCACCTCGGTCAGATGGGTAATTAAAATGACCTTGTCGAAGAATCGTCCCATATCGAATAGCTTCTTGACGAACAGTTCCCTGCTGATTTCCGTGTCCAGCGAGCCGAGATCGCCCTCATCGATAAATAGTGTTTTCATCCTGCCGAATGATTTGCCGACCTGCGGCATGCTCGCGAGTTCTTTCGCTATTGCAAATCTCAGAGAGGCGTTGATCTGCGTTTTTTCGCCGCCACTGAACTCTTGCACATCATGGAAAATGCCATCCGCTCCCTCGACCTCAATGCGAATGCCGTAGCGATTGTTTACCTCATATGACCTCAACCAAACCTTGTTAAAGCGTCCATCCGTGAGGTCCGATAGATTTGAAGAGGATTCTGCGGCCAGATGAGGGAGCAACTGGTCGACGATATGCTTCACTATGCCCTTTTTATGGAATATCTTGTCCTTCAGGAGAAGGAGCACTTCGGAAGTCTCCTGTAATTTCTTTAGCCCGTCCTCCAGTTCCCTGATCTGTTCGCCGATATTTTGAAGATTTTCGATTTCCCTGGTGAGCTGCTTCATTTCTCCTTCTCTTCCATGAATGATTCCATAAAGCTCTCTTCGCCCTTCCTCCAACTTTCTCAACTCAGATTCCGTCGCTCTATATTGAGTTTCATATTCCTGAAGCCCCTTTAACGAATAACGCAAATCATTCAGTTCAAACTCTTTTTGCGTTTTTTGACCTGTCAAATCCTCTATGAGCGCATCGTAGTCCTTGGCCCCATTTAATTCACCCCGTATTCGATCCAATTCGCTCTTCTTTTGCCTCTTAATGTTCAACAATTGCCGTATCTCGTTCAATCGATTCTGTTCATGCGTTTCAAAACCAATGACGTCAATTTCAGCCCGAATCCCCTGGATTTCCTCCTCGATTCCCCGTATTTTTTCATGGTGTTCCTTTTGTTTTCTTTGCATGTCATTTTGAATATGTTTTAACCTCTCTAGTATCTCGGAGTGAACGAAAGAATCGACGTCGATCTTTTTCGTTTGCAACGAGACTTCGCCCAGTTCACGCTTGGTGTCCCCCTGTTCTCGTTTAAGGCGGGTGACAAGGTCTTTGTTCCCTTTTAGCCATTCGAGCTCCAAGTCTATCCTGGTGATGCGCTCCCCAAGTGCCCCCTCACTTTTTAAAAGCGAGAATGCCATTTCTTTATCTATGTCTGTAGTTATCCTGTCCAGCCTCGATTTCTGCACCTTATATCGTGCAGATAGTCCATCAAATTCACGTTTATAATCTGCTTCTGCTTGCCGTTTTTGTACTTCGTAAATCTGCTTTTGTTTCTGAATGCTTGCGACCTTCTGTTCCTTTTCCTTTAGCGCATCCCACTCCGTTTGCAGCAATTCATAATCCCGAGTCTCCATGGCCAATCGCGAGACGAGACGCTTGAGTTCTTGTGTTTTTAGATTATCCTCATTGGACTTTGCGACCCTCATCTCCAGTCCGGCGAGAACCCTGGATAATTCTGCTTCCTTGCCCCCTGCCTCTAAAAACTCTTCGTGCCTGCCCTTTAATCCCTCAAGTGAACATTTATTTGTCGCAATTGTTTTTTCCAACTCGTTCAGTCTTTCCCCTTCGCCCTCGATATCATTTTTTAGGAGGGAGCATTCTTCCTCTTTTCCCGGCAGTCTGGAATGTTGTTCCCTCATCACTCCCAATGCCGACTGCTTGGCACCGATGTCCATCGAGACTCTGTTCAATCTCTCTGTAGCAATATTTTGCGCCCTCTCGAACGTTTCAAGTCTGAACAACTTCTGGAAGATTTCGAGACGCTGGGCGCCAGTCTGCGCACCCAACTCCCTCATCTCGTCCTGCCTGACGAAGGTCGAATTTCTGAAGCCCACATAATCCAAACCGATGATATCCTGCATCTTCGCATCGATCTCCTGGATGGTGCCATTGATCGATGTGCCATTTATCCTGAGCTTGACATATGATGAACCAGAACTGGTCAACCCGCGTGTGACTTCATATTTATTGGAACCCTGATAAAATGTTATCTTGACGTATCCGCCTTGCCGGCAGATGTCTTCGATCTTAACATTCGGCAGGTCGATTCTCGATGTGCGCCGATACAATGCAAAGGTGATCGCATCGAGTATCGATGTCTTTCCCGACCCTGTTCGCCCGGTTATCACCGTAAACTTATCCGGGAAACTTATCGTCGACCTATCCAGATATCGCATGAAGCCCTTGACTTCAATATCCTTTATGACAAAGCCGCCATCCGAAACGAACGAATCAAGCGCATTAGTCTTCACGCAGAGCCTCCTCCAGGATATTTCTGCCCTCATTCAGCAGCGCATCGCATTTTGGATCGTTTGAGTAATTTATCTCGATGAAGTTTTTGAGGAGTTCGAACGGATCCATCGTGAAATTGGTAAATCCAACCTTTTCCGCTGATTTTTCGCGCCAGCGCACATCATAGTTGAAGGCATCTCTCAGCTTTTCAGCGATTTTGTCTTCGGCGACCCTGCTCCGAAGTCCTTCACCGATTACGACCTCCAGTCTGACCAATTTTTCGGCGACGTCGGGTATGGCCGCTAAAATTTTTTGTGTGGGATCATCATCTGCGCCAACTTCCACCTCGATCTTCAACATATCTCTCGTCGGCAATTCCTCAAAGTGCCATTTGTTCGGAGCAAACAGATTAATCGCGATGAATCCCTTTTTGTCGTCCATTTCGCCCCAATCGATTCTCTCGACGGCGCCCGTATAAATGAGTTCAGTAGAGTTGCTGCGCATCAGCTGATGCAAATGAATATGTCCAAAAATGGCAAGGTCCAAATTATCTGGAATCATATCCTTCCTAAAGGAGAATTCGCCAGGCAAAACCTCTGGATATGCAGTTTCCCTTAACTTCGCGCCTTCGATGTAGTAATGGGCGAACAAAATCTTAAAATCGGCATCCAGTTCTTCTGTCCTATTTTTAATCCAGTTCTTCAACACTTCCTGTCCCTGGTGAAACATCTGCTCTTGCGAAGTTTCCATGTCCAGTTTCTCTCTGACCAATTCTGCGATATGTGTTGGGTGCAAATAAGGAACGATGATGCAACCGACAGTCTTTCCATCGATGGTAAGTTTTTCCACATTAGGATTCCGGTATACTTCGACATGCGGATAACCTCTGAAGTCGTCAATAGAAGTCCCCTTGTGCGTGTTGCGGGGCTGATCGTGATTTCCCGCAAGTATCCATATATTGATATCTGCCCCTCCCAGGGGCTCTATGACATCACGTCTAACCAGCTCGCGGAATGCCGGGCTGACATGCGTGCGATCAAAGAGATCGCCGACTATGACGAAAAGTTTCGCATCATTCTCGATGGCGAATCGCGCTGCCCTCGCGAAATTATTATGGATGTCGAGAGTTCTCATTGAGAGCCCCGTCTCCGGGTCTATCTGGAACCCAAAATTGATGCCCTCGTGAACGTCTCCCACGACGATGATTTCATTCATTGTTGCTCAGGCTATTTTGCGCATATATCGTTAAAAAGCTTGTTAAATAGGGGCGCGAAAGTGATTGTACCGATAATCTTTTTGCCACGTAAGTCATATGGTCAGTGGGTATAATAAGGGAGACAGGGGACATTAACCATGGTAGGTGCTGAGCTTTAATTCCTCTCTATCAATTTATGTAAACTCAGTGAATAGCGCATAAACTAAAAACTGGCAGTAATAATTAAATAAGTTAATAGCATATTTAGTGAATTGGGTGGGCGAGATTATAGGTCATCTTTTCGTCCCATCTCGTCTAAATGT
>CAYPOB010000046.1:0-6226 GCA_964412405.1 uncultured Methanocellales archaeon
GGGAGCCCTATCATCGAGATAGCAGCTAGCGTGAACGCGGCCGCAGTGATCGGCATTTTATCCCCTATCCTAACGAGGTCATTGATGTTTCGCAGCCCAGTTTTGTAGATGATTGCCCCCGCACAGAAGAACAGGCATGCCTTTGCCAATGCGTGATTGAATATGTGCAAAATCCCTCCTGTCGTACTCATTTCTGTAGCCAATCCTATGCCCAGTATCACATAGCCGATGTGAGCCACACTTGAGTATGCTAACATCCTCTTTATATCCGTCTGAGATATGGCGAACAAAGAACCTATGAGTATCGCAGCTGCCGCGATCCATGTGAGCACGGAAAGCACCTCCACGATGAAATCGAGCTGAAAAACGGTGAAAGACACCCTGATAATGGAATATGCGCCTACCTTTATCACCAGGGCAGAAAGAATGACGCTTATCGGCGATGGTGCGATGGAATGTGCGTCCGGCAGCCAGGTGTGCAGGGGGAAGAGCGCGGTTTTGATGCCGAAGCCTACCATGAGAAAGGCCAGTGCGGCGAATACAACATAAGAGCCGTACCATGGTTGTAATCTGGTCGACAGGTCGACCATGTTCAAAGTGCCAGTGAGTATATATAAATAACCCGTGCCAAGCAATATGAAAGTGGTGCCGATTGCGCCGAGTAAAAGATATTTATAACTCGCTATGTAAGACTTTTTTTTCTTTGATATTGCCACGAGTGCGTATGCTGCTATCGATAATACCTCTGTGAACACGAATAGATTGAACATGTCCCCAGTGACCACTACACCAAGCATGCCGCCGATCAAGAGCATCAACAGGGTGTAATATGGGGTCGTTTTTCCCTTGGGGAGTTCCTTCTCGACGTAATTTTTGGAATATATCACTGCCAATAAACTGATGAAAGTTATCGTAACGCACATGAAAGCACTGAGATAATCCACTACCAGCTCGATTCCCCAGGGGGGCTCCCATCCACCAAGATGATAGCTGATCGTACCGTAAGTCATCACGTACTTCGCGAGCATGAGAGATATACAGAACGAGATAAATGTCGATGCTGTAGCGAGAGGATGACAGAGTCGTTTTCTCCACAACCCCAGCACAGGCATCAGGTATGCTGCCATAAGTGGTACCATGACCACCAATATCGGGAAATGCTCTATCAGCATCACAACTCCATAAGCTTCTCGGCGTCCAGCGTTCCATATCTCTCATATATTTTTATCGTCAGGGCAAGCCCGATAGCGGTCAACGCAATAGATACCACTATTCCTGTTAGAACCAACACATGTGGTAATGGATTCACAAATTCTACAACACCTGGAATGATCGTAGGGGGTACGATTATGGGGGCCACTCCGCCCTCTTTGTCAGATAACAATATAAAAAAAAGGAAGACCGACGTTTGAGCGATGTTCAATCCCATGATCTTCTTTATCAGGTTCTCCTTCGCTATCATTACATAGAGCCCTATCAACATCAGGATAATACATATCCAATAACTAAAATTATCAAGTAGGAACTCGATCAATGTGTCGATCCCTCCTCAGCTATATGAAAGAACAACGACACCACTACTGCCATGATGTGAATTCCAATGGCAACACTGACAAGTATAACCATCAGCAGACTGACCTCGACTGGAGGTATCGGCAGAGGAATTATCTCATAGGCGAGGAACTTCCCTCCTGCCAGTATACCAAGAAATCCAATTCCTGCAAACATCAAAGCCCCGGAGCTATCCATTAAGGTTCTCATCTTATGTGATGCCTTTATATTTGCCTCAGATAAACCAAATGAGAGTGCCAGCAGTATCATGCTCGCCCCCACAATTACTCCACCTTGGAAGCCGCCGCCAGGACTGATAGGACCGTGAAAGATGATATATAGTCCAAATAGTTGTATAAATGGTATCAACAACCTCGAGATCGTCTGTACAATTATAGTGATCATTCGTCATCCCTCCCAAGAAGGGATAGAACCGCCGCCGCTCCGACAAATATCACCGTGAGCTCGCCAAGCGTATCATATGCCCTGTAGCTTATGAGAATCGCCGTCACTATGTTCTTCACACCAGTTTCCTCATACGCCATCTCAATATATCTGGGAGCAACGTGTAGATGTGCTGGGCTCTCTGGATCACCAAACGCGGGCATGTCAATTACAGCTATGAAGAGCACAGCCCCGATCATTGCTAAGACGATAAATATCGTTGCATCTTTAACTCTAACCACTCATTCCTCCTCCCACCTTGTCGTTTTAGATATGGTAACAATAAACAAGAGTCCTGTGATACCTGCACCAACAGCTGCCTCTGTCAACGCGACATCCGGTGCATTAAGTAGTGCAAAGACTATTGCCATAATCAGGCTGTAGGTAGAGAAAGCAATGGTTGCTGCCAATAAATCTCGTGAAATTGCAACGATGGCCGAAAGCACTACTAAGAAACACAAAAGCATAATCTCAAGCGACCATATCATCTTGGCACCTCCTCATATACGTCAACGACGCTCTTCTCCCATAATCCTATGCCGTGCTTGTATGCAGCCCTCGCTATCGCGTGAGCCGCGGTTGGATTCGTCAAAAAGACGAAGATTATGATGAACATAAGTTTTACGCTTGCGAATGTCGCCCCTTCATATAGCATTATTCCTGCTAATATCATACCCAGCCCAAGCGTATCACATTTAGTCGCAGCGTGCAACCTCGTATAAACGTCAGGGAATCTGAGGAACCCTATAGTTCCTATTATAAAAAATAGCGCACCTGTGAAGAGCAATAGTACTACTAATAAATCGAATATCATATCATTCGGTCACCTTCCCCATCTCTAAGTATTTCGCGGCGGCGATTATCACCACGAACAGTAGTACAGCATAAGTCAACGCAATATCGATGAACATCATATTATCCAATATAACTGCGATTAAGACCAGGATTGCCAGCGTCTTGGTGCCTATAATCTGTGCAGCAAGTATCTTGTCCGGCAGAGTTGGACCGACTAAAAGCCGGTAAGTACAGATAATGGCTGTAAAAGATAATATCAATGCGGTGGCTAAAAAAAAGTCACTCATCATCCTTATACTCCCTCTCCCTCTCCAAACACATACTCCATACGCTTCTCAAAACCCCCCTCCAAAATACTATCTCCATACTCGGTTGCCAGACAGTGGATATAGTACTCTCCATCGATTATATCAATGGTCAATGTGCCGGGCGTCAGTGTGATCGAGTTTGCCATGACGGTGAGAGCGACATCGCTTTTCAACCTGGAAGTGAATTTTATGATTTCTGGAGATATTGGCATCCTTGGGTCGAGAACCCTGCGAGCAACATCTATGTTAGCTATGAATATTTGATAGATTAGCCAAAAACCATATTTTATAAACCTGAGGAGGGTATTTGCCCTATCAATGATGCTGTCGCTACTTCTTATGAATAAATCATGCGAATAAAGTGCGACGAGAATAGAGCAGATTATGCCCATTGAGAGGTGCATCACATCCAACTGGCCAGATAAAAACACCCAGAAACCAAATAAGACGATGAACGTTAGAAAGATGCTGAAAATATTTTTAGAACCCATCTTATTCACCTGCTAGCATATCTTCATAAAATTTGGTGATAACTATAATATCAAAATGATATAGGTGCATAAAAAGATTTTGAATTGATTGACAATCTATTGAACAATCGCAGAGGATAATCTTTGAAGGAGATGTACATATATGAGTTAATGGATTCGACGAAGGAGAACATTTTAATAATTTATGGTTAGAAGTATATTACAATGTGGTATATTGACACAATAATAGGATTTATATCATTTTTAGTGGCACTCGTTGGACTTATCCTCTTCATCCTCCTGTTTCTAACGTTAGGAAGAGTCGACTGGAATTTATTGAAAGAGAACACTTTCCGAGACATGCACTTTTTAACTAAAAATTGGACGCTTCTTTTTATATCAGGCGCATATTTCGCAGCTTATGAATTAATTCATACTTTCAATTTGTGGGAGCATATGGGGATACAAGTGTTTTTGTAAGTCCCCTAAAGCTGGTCTCCATAAGTTGTCTTGCAGTCTTGGTGTTTCGATGGTATCAAATGGTAAAAAAGAGTACACTCGTTGATGCTGAAAAGCACTGATGGGGCAGGGCGAATTTGAATCATGAAAATCTTCATTTATTCAACATGTTAAGTTCAGCGAATTCTAATGATTTTTCAATATAAACACTGCCGTTTTTATATACTACCTCGCCATGTCCAGGATAGATGACATCGATGTCCAGCGTTGTCAATAGTTTTATCGAATTTACCAGTGCAGTGGAGTCACCGCCAGGCAGATCAGTCCGCCCAATGCCGCCATTCGAGAAAATAGTATCGCCAGAGAACAGTTGTTTTGAGCCATGAAGACATATGCCGCCCGGCGTGTGCCCTGGCGTATGAATTACTTTAAGCATCATGTCACCGAGGTCCAGAACCTCTCCCCCATGAAGCAGCATATCGGGTTTGATGTTAGGGGGGGTTGCCCCAAATAGCGAGGAAGCCGTTGCATGAATATCGTCCAATAAATCCGCATCGCTCTGGTGAATCGCAACGCTGGCATTTGTTTGTTCAGCCAGTTGAGCGGTGCCAGCAGTATGGTCGTAGTGGCAGTGTGTCAGAATGATGTACTCAAGAGAGTTAGGATCGATTGCCATCTTTATTGCATTAAGGACAAAATCGGGATCGTTGCCGACGTCCACCAACACCGGCCGTTCTGCTTCGACCAGATATACATTCGCCGAATATGGCGAAGCAGTAATTTTATGCACCTTGACCATTAAAGACAATCTTCGTGATTATACTATATTAAATTAAGAGTCAACATGAGCATAATAGAAGATGCACAGAAGGGACATATCACGCCAGAGATGGAGTTTGCAGCCCAGTCCGAGAACGTGGATCCCCAAAAAATAAGGAAGCTGATTGCAGCAGGACGATTAGTCATCTTAAAAAATACACACAGAGATACCATACCCGTTGCCGTTGGCGAATCCGTCGGCACCAAAATCAATGTGAACATAGGCACATCTGTGGATTTTATCGATGCAGATGAGGAGTTAGAAAAAGCGCTAACTGCAGTGAAATATGGCGGCGACACCATCATGGACCTGTCCACTGGCGGCGACCTCGATGCCATTCGGAAGGAGATTCTCAATGCAGTAAGCGTTCCAGTTGGCTCCGTTCCGATTTATCAAGTTGTCGCAGATGGAACACCGACTAAATCAACAGATTTAGACGGAGTCACAGATGTTTCATCTGTGACCTCTGCGAGAGTTGTAACGCCGAAGGCGTTTCAACATTGTACAACCGATATTAGAGATATTACCTCTGATGATATGTTCGATATGGTGCGAAAGCATGCGTTGGATGGTGTTGACTTTATGACCATTCATGCCGGTGTCACCATAAACGCGGTTGAACATCTGAAGGGGGACGATCGAATTATGAGCGTCGTATCTCGCGGAGGTGCGTTCATGATAGCATATATGACTCACAACGATTGCGAGAATCCGTTCTACGCCGAATATGATTATCTGCTGGAGATCGCTCGCGAACACGATGTCACGCTCAGCCTAGGAGATGGCATGCGACCGGGCTGTATCTCGGATGCTGGCGATGGGGCAATGTTCACAGAGTGCATCACGCTTGGAAAACTGGTGCGCAGGTCGCTGGATGCTGGAGTACAGACGATGGTGGAGGGACCGGGACATATGCCGTTAGACGAAATTGAGTCGAGTATAAAGATAATGAAGCATCTGACCGATGGTGCCCCATTGTACCTGCTCGGCCCTCTGGTCACGGACATAGCGCCTGGCTACGACCATATAACCGGCGCCATAGGTGGATCGGTCGCTGGCATGTACGGTGCAGATTTCCTGTGCATGGTCACGCCATCTGAACACCTTGCCCTTCCCACCATAGACGAGATCAAAGAGGGCACCATCGTGACCAGGATTGCAGCGCACGTAGCAGACCTTGTCAAAACAGGCCAGAAAGGATATGCGATAGAATGGGATGACAAAATGGCATATGCGCGCAGGGACCTTGACTGGAATAAACAGTTTGAACTTGCCATCGACCCTGACAAAGCGAGAAGGATTCATGAATGCCGGAAATCGCCGAGCGAGGCATGTTCCATGTGCGGAGAGTTGTGCGCTATTAAAATCATGCGTGATGC
>CAYPOB010000047.1:0-5601 GCA_964412405.1 uncultured Methanocellales archaeon
CCTTCAGCATAAGATTGATGACATCGGACAACGGCGTATCCGTTCGTGCGAATTTGACGTTGACGCTCATTATATCGCCGACTATAAGGTTCTTGATTCTGCTGTCCTGTTGATGTCCTGGGACCAAATCCCGGAATGCCCTCATCGCTCTTGCGATATCACTCTCCGTTATGATGCCGGCCAGTTGCATATCCTCTATTACGGGCATTCGACCGATGTCCTCGTCCAGCATACGTCTGCGGGCATGAACCACGCGCTCAGTTGGGGATATGGAAATAGGGTGACTCATGACGTCTTCGGCACATCCTTCGGGTTTTAAAATGGTCAACGCCTCCTTTGGAGTTACCCAGCCAACCAGCTTGCCATTGGAAATGTCGCAGATCAGAGATCTGCGAGATGCACCAGATGGGACATCTGGTGGAGTTCCATTTCCTCCAGAAATGAAACAGTTGTAATTCCTATGGAATTTCAACACTACTATAACCTCTACATCTCGGAAGAGGGGGAGAACCTTATTTACATCCTCATCTTGGGCGATGATCGCAAATTTATCAGTCATCGCAGTAACTACGCGGAGAGATGATGCAGGCAGATTCGACTTTTTTCTGGTACCGAGCACTCTTGCGATAGTGCGCTGTGTCACCACACCAACCAGGCTGTCGTCTTTTGTAACCAACAGATATTTGACACCATGCTTCTTCATCAAATCCATGGCATGAGATAATGCCGTTGACTTGTCGGTGGCGAGCGCCTCGGCCATTATGTCCTTCACCATATATCTGCTCATCGTAGATCTCCTGAAATTAACTTGATGATGTCGGTCTTGGTTATGATTCCTACCATCTCCTCATCATCTATTACTGGAATCCCATCGATCTTATGTACCATCAATATCTTTGCCGCATCCGTGACAAGGGCATCTCTGCCTATAGTGATCAGTGGAGACGACATGACGTCTTCGGCTACAAGATGTGCGACCTCTACATCTCGAAACTTTTTGCGCCCAGCAGGGCTTTCCTTTCGGGTCATTTTTATATTCTTCTCCGGATGTCCTCTCCTGCCATCTTTCAATTCGGCGAACGCCAGATTTGACGACGTGATGATCCCAACCGGCGTATTGCCATCTTCCATTACTATGACTCTGTGCACAGCATTTTCCCCCATCTCAGCGATCACATGACTTATCGAATGATGGCGGTGAACCGTGACTACAAAACCACTCATTATGTCTTCTACTTTCATGTCCGATTTGAGAGCCAAAAGATGATGGACGAGATCGGACTTGGTGATAATTCCAACCAATTCATCATCGACCACGGGGATTCCATTGATATTATTTTCCAGCATCAACTCACTGACGTCCTCCAGCGACGCCTCGAGATAGGTGGTAACAAGGCCTTCACTCATTATTGCTTTAACTGGAACCCTGTCGGTCGGTCGTCTACGCCATACTGGTTCGGCCTGGTCGAGTTTCCACATCAAGTCAGATTTTGTGATAATACCGATGGGAGTCTTGCCATCCACAACAACCAATCTACTTACTCCGTGCTTTAGCATGAGGTTTCTTGCACGTGAAACCCCCTCTTCAGGCGCAATCACATATACGGGTGAACTCATGGCATCCTTTACTTTCATGGTAAACATCCTCTTATTATGCACTACAACGAATCTCTTAAATGTCAACTCACAGACAGGCTCGTAAAAGGTCTCTTTCCGTGAAAATCCCCACCAAGACACCTTCGCTGATGACTGGTAGCGATCCGACATCTTTTTCAATCATAATCTCGGCGGCTTTGCCCAAATCTACATCTGGCCCTATGGTGGGTGTGGTCGACCGCATAATCGTCTTAATCGGGGGCCTCAAGGCTTCATGAATACCGCCGGTAGTCAATTGATTGAAGATTTCTCCCCCACCTATATATCTCACGATATCACGAGAGGACGCCATCCCCAGCAGAATACCATTCTTGACAACTGGTAATCTGCGAAGCCCATTGTTTCTCATCGTCTTTGTCGCCTCTTCGATAGACATATCAGATAAGATGGTTATTACGCGCTCGCTCATGTGGTCTATTACGGTCTTTCCGGTCTTTATACCTGCAATCAACTCCACAAAATCCTGCTCAGAAATGATGCCGATTATGCGTTTATCTTCGGTCACAATTGGCATCCCGCCGACGTTCTTCTGAAGCATCATAGCCAGCGCATCTTTCAGCGATTGGTTTTCCTTTAGCGTTACCACCTCATCCTGCATGATCTCCCTGACGCTTCCATTAATGGCGGCGAGAAAATTTCCGTCATATTTTTTTATGATTATTTTATATCGTTCGCCGCCCCCCATAAAATCAAGCAAGTCAGTACCGGTGAATATGCCAACAAGTCGATTTGTTCCTGCCTCTGCGACAGGGATACGTCTGAATCCATAAGTCATCATCGTCTTGACCGCGCCCATAATCGTCATTGTCGGCGGGACGGTTACCACTTCCCTGCTCGCAATCGTCATTATATCGCCAGGATGAGATGGAATTCGAGATTTAAATTCCACCGGTCCGCGATCAACTACTGACCCACTTGACTCGTCTGCGAATCTTGCCCCCTTCTTGATAATGTTGTGATGTCTCTTCATTGTATCATACCTTTGAAATACATGCCACTAATCAAGTCATATCTATCGATTATGCCAACCAGTTCACCATCAGTTACTACGGGCAATCTTCCAATATCATGCTCCAGCATCAGTTCGATGGCCTCTTTTAAAGTAGTTTCGGGATGGACGGAGTGTACGGAAGTGCGCATCACCTTTTCGATAGTGGTCGAACTTCTTCCCTTTCCTTCCCTTGACGTTCTGGCATAACCTGCTTTGATGATGTCATGTCGCGTGATAATTCCTATGAGTTTCTTCCCTTTGACGACCGGTAAGCCACTATAATCATATTTATCCATCTTTGCCCAACATCTTGAGATCGGATCTTTCGGAGAACAAACCGCCACATCTGAAGTCATCACCTCTCCCACCACTTTAATCGGCATGATACCAATATCCAAATGTTTGAATATATCGGTGATGCTTAAGATGCCAACCATCTCACGATCATGGACCGAATTCACGACGGGTACGCATTCCAATTTAGATGCGAGCAGGACGCGCGTCGCCTCCAACCCATTCATACCAGGGATTATTGTCGGATATTCTCGTGCAAATCCCTTAACGGTTATATTTGACTTCGTCGATGATATTTTCAGCACATCTTGCCGAGTTATCACGCCGATAACACGATTTTCATCATCTACAACGGGTATGCTCCTGAAATGATAAAGCCGCATCAATTGACGGGCTTTGGTCATAAATTCGTTCTCTTTGATGGATGCCGGATCTTCAGACATCATATCCTGAACTTTTATGTGCATCCTCTCCCTTCACCTGAATATTTCATCCTTACAACTCTCACAAGCTGGCACCCCATCTATTATTTCTAACGTCCCAGAGAGTTCACCGCACCTCTCACAAATACCCTGCGAGATCTTTTTAGTTTCAGAAAAGGGGAGATGATCTCGATTCATCTCGATTAAATTTGTGAGAATATCGGTGAGCCCTGGGGAAACCGCAATCATATCCGTATCGGTGACGATTCCGACTAATTTCTCCCCCTCGATAACGGGTAGTCTCCTGATATCCAATTTCATCATTTTTCGCGCCGCCTCATCCAGACTCTCCCCGCCCCCGATGGTGATAAGTGGCTGCGTCATCAGATCCCTGAGTGTTACGGAACCTGGTGTTATGTTTTCCGATATGATCTTTCGTACCATGTCCCGTTCTGTCACCATACCCACTGGTTCGCCGTCTTCGACGATGATGAGGCTGCCCACGTTGTATGCGGTCATTTTTTTTCCAGCAACGGATGCCCTCATGCCACCTTCTGCCGTGACGACCTCCTCCGTCATGATATCTCGCACCGATATTTGCGTTTCCATTTCCTTCTCCATCGTCATTTTGACCACATATCTGTCCACATAACTTATATTGTCTACCGATATGATATAAAAGTATCATGACGTGTATTAATGTGGTAAAATATATATCACAATTAGATGATTTACATATGGGATGGGATAAATGATTAAAAGGATTAAACGAAGTTTCTCATCGTGGTTCAGAAGGATATTTAAAAAGAAGGCAGTGCGCATAGGAATTTACGGTCCGCCGAATGCCGGAAAAACCACCCTAGCAAACAGGATCGTCCGTGACTGGAGCAGTGACGATGTGATCGGCACAGTATCCGAGATACCACACGAAACCCGCCGGGCGATAAGGAAGGAGAACGTACGTATTAATGCCAATGGCGTGGCAGTGACTTTGGACATCGTGGACACGCCAGGTTTGGCGACGAAAATCGATTTTCATGATTTCATGGCGTTTGGGATGGATGAAGGGGAGGCGAAGCGGCGGGCAAAAGAGGGGACAGAGGGCGTGATCGAAGCCATTAAATGGCTGGATGATATAGAGGGAGTGTTATTGATTATGGACGCTGCCGAAGATCCGTTTACACAGGTGAACGTCATCGTCATCGGAAATATGGAGGCGCGGGAGTTGCCCATGTTAATAGTTGCCAATAAAATAGATTTGCCAGATGCATCTCCAGCCAGTATAAAAAGCGCATTTCCACAACATCTCGTAGTTCCCATTTCTGCCCTTGATGGCATCAATATCGACAAGCTATATGACTCAATAGCCGATCGTTTCGGGTGATAGAAGATGGCCAAGAAAAATACTAAGAGGGGAAAAAAGACAAAGCGCACAAAGGGTGTTGTGGAGACGGGCATTCGGATTGACATGCTCTCCAAGGACCACCTATCAGCTATGACCTCTATGGAGAAGGTCAGATTAATACTTGACAAGGTCAGAGAAGGCAATATTCTAATTCTTGAAGCGGGGCTCACGCCAGAGGAAGAGATGAAGTTAATGGAGCTCACAATGATGGAGATCACGCCGGGTGATTTCGCCGGCATTGAGATAGAGAGCCACCCCACTCGACAGAGATCAAATATCATCAGCAGACTTTTAGGCAGGGTCGTCACAGAAACGCGCCTTACCGTCATCGGACCTGCAAACCAGATTAAGACCCTTAACAAAGATCATGATGTTATAAGCGCACTGGTGTCCGTGCGTTCGTAGGAGTCCAAGATGCCACATAAATGTACTAGATGCAACCAAACGTTCAAAGAAGGCGCATCTGAAATTCTGAGTGGATGTCCCAACTGCGGATGGAATAAATTCCTCTACCTGACAGATATACCGGAGGAGGTATCTGGGCAGGAGGCACCAACTCAAAACGAGGCGGAGTCGACTACACCAGAAGACACGGGAGTTATGGACATCAATGAACTGATAAACAAAGTTGAAATTGAGGAAAAGCCGAAAACACATACTGTACTCGACTCCAGCAGGGTCGAAAGTATAAAAATACTCGGCCCCGGTTCATATGAATTAAACATCGAATCGCTACTCGATCGACCGGAAATAGTCATGGCACTAAAAGAAGAAGGGACTTATATAGTTCACTTACCATCGATTTTCAGTAAAGGTGATAAAAAGCGCAAATC
>CAYPOB010000048.1:0-5588 GCA_964412405.1 uncultured Methanocellales archaeon
ACCGAACTGGTTACGATTTACATCCCTCCTGATAAGCAGATATCCGATGTTGTGGCGCAGCTTAGAGATGAGCATGGACAGGCTGCGAACATTAAATCCAAATCCACAAGGGTAAATGTTCAGAGCGCACTGGACTCCATCCTTGCAAGGCTCAAATATTTTAAAAAACCGCCAGAGAACGGCATGGTTATTTTTTGCGGAATGATCTCCACCGGCGGAGACAGGAGCACAATGGAGACGATAGTCATAGAGCTGCCGGATCCCATTACGACATATATGTATCGATGCGGCTCGGAATTCGTACTCGGACCGCTGGAAGACATGCTCACAGAGAAGAAAACATTTGGTTTGCTCGTCCTGGATCGGAGAGAGGCAACCATTGGTTTGCTGAAGGGGAGACATATCGAGCCCATAAGGCACCTGACCTCCAACGTACCAGGCAAGCAGAAGAAGGGGGGACAATCAGCAAGGCGATTTCAACAATTGCGGCTAATCGCCATCAACGAGTTTTATAAGAGGATCGGAGACTCTGCCACCAAAATATTCCTTGAAGTGGATCACAAGGACCTGCAGGGCATACTGATTGGGGGTCCCAGCCCGACGAAGGAGGAGTTTATGAGTGGAGAGTATCTTCATCATGAACTGCAGCCGAAGATACGGGGAATATTTGATATCTCGTACACCGACGAGTCGGGATTATACGAATTGTTGGATGCGGCGACGGATACACTTCAAAACCTGGACATGATGCAAGAGAAGACGTTGGTAAATCGGTTCATGAGGGAACTGGTGAGTGACCGAGGTCTTGCCACCTATGGCGAAGATAGTGTCAGAAAAAATCTCAAAATGGGCGCAGTCGATACCCTATTACTCTCCGAAGATCTGAGGCGAATTCGAATATATGTCAAATGTACCAGTTGTGATTACCATTATGAAAAGACGGTTCAAAAATCGGATAAGTTGGAAACATGCCCAAGGTGCGATAAGGCACTTGAATTGGCGAAAATTATCGATATCGTAACCGAGTTATCCGAGATGGGTGAACAGATGAATTCCGTTATAAAGTTCATCTCAACAGATTTCGAGGAGGGTGAGCAGTTGATGAATGCATTTGGAGGAATTGCAGCGATTTTGAGATTTCAGACGGGAGTTTAAAGATGTTTATACAATTCAAAAATGAGATGAAATCACTGCTACAAAGCGCCGTCAAAGCAGCGGGATATGGGGCAGAGGACACATACTTGGAGGAATCTTCATATGCCGATATAGCTTCATCGATCGCCCTCAAGCTTGCGCCGCAATACAGGAAACCACCTGCGAACATAGCAAAGGAAATCTTACAGAAGATTCAGATTCCGGATAAATCATATGTCGGGCGCGTAAAAGTCCAGGGAGCATATATCAATTTTTACGTCAATCGCAGCTTCCTGAACCAAACGATATTGAGTATATCTGAGGAACGAGAAAGTTATGGCTCGCTTCCCAAGAAAAATAAGCGAGTGATTCTTGAACATACCTCTGTCAATCCAACCGGGCCCATTCACGTTGGCAGGGGGCGAAACCCCATCATCGGCGACACATTGGCCAGGGCTCTCAGGTGCGCAGGCTATGATGTCGATGTGCAATATTATGTAAACGATATGGGCAAACAAATCGCGATGATCGTCTGGGGATATGACAATATCGATCCTAACGCCCTTCCTAAATTGGAAAAGGACAAGTCGGACCATGATGTCGTGCGATATTACCGAAAATCAACCGAGGCGGCATCAAATCCAGAGGTGGAATCAGCGATCATGCAACTATTGGGAGAATACGAGTCCTACAATCCCATCGTCATCAGGAAGTTCAAGAAAATTGTGGAACACTGTATCGAGGGGCAAAAGCAAACGTTAGAACGAATCAACATCTCCTTTGACAAATACGTGTGGGAATCACAATTCGTCAGAGATGGCACGGTGCATAAAATCATCGAGAAATTGAAAAAGACAAAATACGCCAGACTAAAAGACGGAGCATCGGTGCTCGATTTGACTCATTTTGGATTGGAGAAGGACTTTATACTGACGCGTTTCGATGGAACGACTCTATACACTACCAGGGATGTCGCCTATCATGTATGGAAGTTCGATAACGCCGATATCGTGATGAACGTGCTTGGGGAGGACCAGAAGCTGGCGATGGACCAATTAAAGTGCGCCCTTAAGATACTCGGTCTCGAGAGAGAACCACGAATGGTGTTTTATTCTTTTGTCTCACTACCAGAGGGCAAGATGTCAACGCGCAAAGGCACCACCGTCGATCTTGATGACCTGCTCGATGAGGCACTTGAACGTGCATACATCGAGGTACACAAGCGCAGACCTGAACTGCCAGAGGGCGAAAAGCGAAGAATAGCGGAAATCGTGGGGATGGGTGCAGTACGATTTGACATCATCAAGGTGGCGCCAGAAAAGATGATGACATTTAGGTGGGAGGATGCGCTGGATTTCGAGAAACAGGGAGCGCCGTTCATCCAGTATTCGCATGCCAGAGCATGTAGTATCCTTAATAAAGCGAAGCCGAAGAAGTTCAACCCGAACATGCTCGTCGAACTGCAGGAGATCAAACTGATCAAGAAGATGGCGATGTTTCCCAATGTCGTGGATGCGGTTGCACATAACCTCAAGCCGCACATCTTAGCGACCTATGCTAGAGAATTGGCCGAGACATTTAATCAATTCTATCGCTTCGTCCCTGTACTCAAAGCAGAAGGAGAATTGAGAGATGCGCGACTGGCGCTGGTGAACTGTGCGAGAATCGTCCTGGAAAATACATTGAATTTGCTTGGAATCGAGGCGCCAAAATCGATGTGATGCGGAACAGTCAAAGCGTATCAACGACTTCAACAGATTGAAAAACGTCCGCGGAGCGTATTTTAGATGAACATAATGGGTAGTGGGATATTGGTAGTTTCACCGATATTTATGACCAAGGAAGTGATGGATTGCACGAAAAGAGTGTTGCACCGAATGATATGCTAAAAAAACAAGGATATCATGTGGTCGGAGAGCATAGCGCAGTAAAGTCGTGCCTATGGCTGAACAGGTCTCTCAGGGGCGAGAGCGCTTGTTACAAATCCAAATTTTATGGGATACAATCACACCGCTGCGTACAAATGACGCCAACGTTATCGTGCAACCATCGGTGCATTTTCTGCTGGCGTCCGATAGAGATGGCCATTCCCAAGCATGGATGGGATGACCCAAAGACGATCGTTGAGGGTTGCATCGCTGCACAGATGCGGTTGATATCTGGATATGGTGGCGCCACCACTACCGATATGCAAAAACTGGAAGAGGCTAAAAAGCCGATGCATGTAGCGATATCGCTTGCTGGCGAGCCCACGTTGTACCCCCATCTGCCTGAGCTGATAGAGGCGTTCCACAAACGAGAAATGACCACATTCGTCGTGACGAATGGAACGCATCCAGCGATGCTTGCAAGGATCGTGCCGACCCAGCTTTACATCTCGCTGGATGCTCCGGATCAAGAGACATATAAAAACATATGCAATCCAATCAAAGATACATGGAATGACATCAATGAATCACTTGAGATTTTGCGTACCAAAGATATCAGAACGGTTATCAGGATTACACTCGTCGATGGGATAAATCTCAAGGACCCTGAGAAATATGCCAAATTGATAGAAAAAGGAGAACCAGATTACGTCGAGGTGAAGGCATATATGCATCTGGGTTTTTCTAGGCAGAGGCTACCAAGAACTGCGATGCCACCCCATAAAACAATTCTCGAGTTTGCCGGAAGGCTCGCAGAGACATTAGGATATTCAATAGTGGATGATGTAGAGATAAGTCGCGTTGTGCTATTATCAAAGGTTAATAAGACCAAGAGAGTACTAATGTGAAGCGTCGCGATCGCTTAATATCTGGCAAACCTGCATTTGTAAAGCAGACGCTATCTCCTGGAATTGCACTGGTTACTTGCAACACCCGGAGAATATTTTCTTAATCTTATCCACAATCCCCTCTGGTTTTTTAGCCTCTACTTCCTTTTCCTTTGGTTCTGCGCATTTGGTCGTCGCCTTTTTTGTCAATGATCTCACCTAAGATAGTATCTATGGTTCTTAGTATATAAAATATTGACCCGATGATACAGATAACTTAAATAAAGAGATTCGACATTCATTTAAGATACATGAAGTTCGAGCCGAATGATATCAAGGAAAGAGCCAAGAAGGACTTTGAGAAGGTGTGGTTAGAGACTGCCAGGTTTGTCGATGGGCGAGAGAGAAAATTTACAATACCAAAAAGGAGGGGACAAAAGCATTTACTCACGACATATTCTGACAAGGCGCGCGATATACTTCTGGACATGGGCTTTGATGAAGTCGTCTTGAAGCCCATCTGGGATGAGCAACATGTTCGGCTTCAGTATGGGCCTGAGGCGCCTGCAATACTTGACCGCCTTTATTATCTCGCCACCCTTCCAAGACCTGACATCGGCCTATCTGACGAAAAGAAGAAAATGATCAAGGATAGGATAAAGGGTTTTGATAAGTTCAAGGAGCTTCAGAATGTTTTAAAGGATTATAAAAGAGGACAAATCGAATCCGGCGAAGATTTTACCGAAGCGCTGGTCACGCGGTTGGGGGTGGACACCGTTGATACGCACTACTTGCTTGACGAAGTCTTCTCCGAATTAAAAAACATCAGAGCACTGCCTACCACGCTGACGCTGACGTCCCATCTCACGACGGCATGGTTTCCCACGCTCCAGGCAGTTCAACATAAAAAAGAGTTGCCCGTGGTGCTGTTCACTTTTGGATGGAGATACAGGCGAGAACAAAGAGAAGATGCGACACATCTGAGGGCGCACTACAACCTCAGCATGGTAGTAATGGACGAAGACATCACCATAGCAGATGGCAGATATCTCACTGAAGAATTCTTCAAAAGGATGGGGTATGGCGAGATAGAATTTCGGGCAAAACCAAACGCTCCTGCTTACTATGCCCCCGGGACCAATTATGAGGTCTTTGCGAAGCATCCGGAAAAGGGTTGGATCGAGGTCACTGAGATCGGCATGTACTCGCCCGTTGCCCTTGCAAACTACGGCATCGAATATCCTGTGTTCAATTCGGGTCCAGGATTGGGTAGAATGATCATGATTTCGGAGAATATTTCCGATATCAGAGAGGTACATTTTCCAGAACTGTATAAAGAACTCTGCCTGAATGATGAACAGATCGCCAAGATGATGTCCATCGATAAAGTGCCGGTTACGCCCATCGGGAGGGAAATTGCGGAGGCAATAGTCAGGACGTGTGAACAATATGGCAATACACCATCCCCCTGCAAGTTCGATGCGTGGGAGGGCAAATTAAATGGCGAGCAGGTTACCGTATCGGTAGTTGAACGGGAGGGGGGCACAAGGCTTTGTGGACCCGCCCATCTCAACGAAATAGTGGTGTACAACGGAGACGTCATCGGCACCCTCCCGACGAAAAAATTCAAAGAGATTCGTGATAAGGGCATCAGCACGGGCATCCGATTCATCGACGGATTCGCAGCATTGGCGGCGCA
>CAYPOB010000049.1:0-5585 GCA_964412405.1 uncultured Methanocellales archaeon
ACAGGCAGAATTGATTGCGGACGAACTATCAAAGAAGGACTGATGTGTTAAAAGACTGACATTCTTATTTGAAAAGAAGGCTCGTTTCCAAAGTGATGAATAATTACCGATGTGGCGATTAAGGACAGTAGAGTTGTGAGTTATCAAAATCTATAACAAACTCGATGCGTGCTTCTTCATCGCCGTCTGCGCCGTCTTCCAGGAATGACGTACGAAAGGTGGGAGGGAGTTGTGCTTCTTAATCCAGCCCTCAAGAAAGCGCTGCGTCCTGACATCCGCTGGATAGCCAGAACCTACATCCTGTCCGATTTGTCTTTTCAGAGTGCGTATCGCTGTATCTCGCCTGACCTTGGCGATGATGGATGCGGCCGAAACGATCGGATATTTGACGTCTGCTTTGTGCTCTGAAATTATTTTAACGGGCTTATCGCACTTCTCGCGCACGTTTTGTGCAAATCGTTCGGGATTTACGTCAGCCGCATCCAAAAATGCCATGTCTGGATTTAACTGGCGGAGTACCTTTGCATAACAGACGACCATGATTTCATTCATATTCATCACTTTGCGCAGTTCGTCGATCTGTTCGGCGCTGACATCGAGAGTGTAGCATTCTGCAATTTTCCCTATCTCCCCGGCAAAAAATTCCCGCCTCTTCGGTGACATCGCCTTGGAATCCCTTGCTCTCAATTGTTCTAATGAAGTGAGTCGATTCTCCGAGACCATTACCCCGGCGACGACCATCGGACCTATAACTGGACCTTTGCCTGCCTCATCGATCCCGACGATCCTCATGCTCTCGTTCTCCCTACAAATACGCCCTCCAGTTTGTCGACGCGTTCAGCGGTTGTGAGGACCACGATCAAGTCTCCTGTTTTTATCACCGTTTTACCCTTTGGGAAAATCACATGTCCTCCTCTGATAATCGCAGTAAGGACGCAATCATCTGGAAGGTTGAGTGTTTCTATCGCCTTGTTGATCACTGGTGAGTCCTCATGTATCTTGAGCTCCACCACCTCTATCTCGCCAGCTTCCAAAGTTAAGAGCGTCATGAGTTCGCCCGATGTCACAGCGTTCTTTATGACTATGGATGCTGCCATTACGGTGCTAATGACGACGTCGATGCCCAGCCCGTTAAACACCGACTCGTTTTTCGGTTCATTTACCCTTGCTACCGTCCTGACGACGCTAAAGTTCTTTTTGGCTATCTGGCAGGATATGAGATTGGTCTTGTCGTCCCCTGTAACGGTAACGAAAACGTCTGCTTTTTCAGTACCAGCATCCTCAAGATACTTTACATCGGTCCCATCACCATTGATTATTAAAATATCAAGTTTTTCGGCTAACGTCTGACAGGTATCCCTATCCAATTCGACCAGCGAAACTTGCTTCCCTTCATCAGACAGCGTCTTGGCAAGAAAAGTTCCGATTCGCCCGCCGCCAACGATGACTACATACATGATTAAATCTCCATTATTTGATTAGGTGCGTTTAATTATATTGGTCAACAGCAGCAGTACTGGAAATATTTCAAGTCTACCCATCCACATAATGATGATCATGGTTATCTTCTCAACGATGGACATATCAGGCCCTATCACTCCAACTGTTAAGCCTACATTACCCAATGCAGATGCAACATCGAAGAGCGAACCTACCATTGGATGGCCATGCATCATAAATATCCATGTTCCCATCAACATAACAAAAAGATAGACAAGTATGTATAATCCAACCATCATTATTTCGTCATTCTTGATTACCGCTCCACCTATTTTTAGTGGGACAACCGCAGATTGTGGCAATAAATATTTCTTCACCAACCACCCAATTGATTTCAGGAATATAACGCATCGAATAAGCTTCAAAGCAGCAGCGGTAGAGCCATATCCCCCCCCAATTGTCATAGGTATTATCAATAATAACTTAGATAACTCGCTCCACTCTACAAGACATGTATTGGAAAATCCCGACCCTGTTAGAGCTGAGATCACATTGAACGATGCCAGCCTGATATTACCGCCAAGTTCAACCGTAAGCAGAATTGTCAATATAAGGATTAAAGAAGCCATCAATTTGATCTCGGGATTGCGAAGAAAATCATGAAAATTTCGATCGATCCATTTTTTGTGAAGAACGAAACTTATGGCCCCAACCACCATTATCAACGATACAGCCACCTCTATAGCAATGGAATCATAAGCAGCAATACCACCCGCCACCACAGTGAAGCCTCCTGTAGATATCCCAGTCATTCCATGATTTATCGCATCCCAGAGCGGCATCCCTGCAATAGAGAAGATCGCAACTGCGAAGATGGTGAATGCAAGATAAAATCTCCATATCCAGCGAGACGTGTGGATGATGCTTGGTTCGATACGATCTACTCGTGCCTCTGCAGTATATAATCTCCTCGCCGCCCCTCCAACACCATGAACCAATATCGCGATGAACAGGAGTATGATTCCAGCACCACCAACCCATTGCATCAAACTGCGCCAGAAGAATATGGAGTACGGTATATCTTCGAAGTCCACAAACATCGTATGCCCGGTCGTTGTAAATCCTGCCATGCTCTCATACATTGCGTCCAAAGGCGGGAGAATCCCCGATAATACGAATGGAATCGCACCAAATGCTGCCAGAGTAAGCCATGTAAGTGCAGAAATGACCATGGAATTTCGGATGTTCAGCTCTTCCGGTGATGTGTATCTTCGGAGAATATAACCTATCACGAAGGAGAGTATAGCAACTGTCGCGAACGATAAAAGCACAGAAAGTTCATCTTTGAAATATATTGCTACAACAATCGGAATGGCTACGAGAATGGTAAAAAGCTGCAGCATAAGCCCGATATAATGCATTACGGTCCCAATATCGCCCCCCATCATTCGGTCTTCATTCAAGAAAAATCATTCCTCCGTGCCTAAAATTTTCCTGACTTCCTTAGACACTCCCGCGAGATTTAATACAATGGCGACATCGCCCTCGTGGAGTACTGTATTTCCAGAGGGGTTTAACATCTTTTTCTCTCTGATGATGGTCGCTATAGTGGATTCTTTTGGTAGATTTATGTCTTTCAACGCTTTTCCACATGCCAAGTCCTTAATCGTTATCTCACTGATCTCGATATTTTCGCCATCCATTGCTATGGTCGCAATTAAATCCGAATGAATAATAGAATTCTTAAAACGGGTGGCTGCAATCGATGCCGGACATATCGTCACATCGATTTTTAAATCGTTGAACGTTTGTTCTCGGGTTGGGTCGTTTACTCGTGCAATAACGCGCTTTATGTTAAATACCTGTTTTGCGACCTGGCACGCCATCAAATTCACATTGTCGTCATCTGTAGTGGCAACAAATACGTCAGCTCTGCTCGCACCGGCTTTTTTCATGATATCCTGATCAGTCCCGTCGCCGATGATGGTAATACCATCAAATCCGGAACCGACCTCTTTTAATTTGGTCGATTCGGTATCGATTATAACGACATCGTTTTCGGCGGCAGAAAGCAACTGTGCCAGACGACTGCCAACCCTGCCACATCCGATGATTATGATATACATATCAAACCTACACTAAATTATGATTAAGTTATCGCATACAAGCTTAAAATATGTGCCTAAGTTCCCAAAGCAGTTTCGGATTCTTTTTAATAAGTGCCATAATTAGTCCGCTAATAGTTAGTTCTGTGAAATCAACGTTTTTAATTGTGTGTGCAAGGTCATTTAATTCTTTATCCGAGTTGACCATAAACAGCTCTTTTACCTTGTATGACCTTTGGTTCATCGCACCAATCGTAGAGCGCCACCTCGTTTCATACTCCTCCAACGCTTTGACGGAGACGTCGCCTCTGGAAATCGCACTTGCCGCCACCTCGCCAGCCATCATTCCTGAGTCCATAGCATGAAGAATTCCTCCGCCAGTAATTGGGTTTGCCATTCTGGCGGCATCACCGATAAGCATTAGGCCGCTGGCGGTGGTGCGTTCTATCGGGGCGCTGACTGGCACGCCCCCAACTATTATCTCAAGTATTTTGCCATCAGGACAATGCGTTTCGACAAAGCGCCGAAGGTAGTCTATCGCCTGCATACCGCCCGATCTACTCCCCAGTATTCCCAATCCAACGTTTGCCTCATGCTTACCCTTTGGGAATACCCATACGTAACCTCCCGGTGCGATCTTATTCCCAAGGTAAAAGTCGCAGTAGTTTGGGTCAAAATCGATATCGGTCATCAGAAATTGGGCACCCAATTCGATGTCCGACAACTTGAGCGTGGTATCGATTCCTGCCCACCGTCCGACCTTGGATTCCACGCCATCTGCACCGATGACGATGTCCGACCTTATTTCAAATTTCTCTCCGATATGTTCTCCCACGATGCCTCTAACAAAACCGTCTTCGATAATCAAGCCAGTGGCCCTGGTTCTTACCATGACTTCTGCGCCCGCCATGGCAGCATTTTTTGCCAGCATGCGATCGAATATCTTGCGCTCGAGGACATAACCCACTTCTGACCCAGCCATATCCTCTGCCATTTCAATTTTCGTGCCATCCGGAGAGTATATCCTCGCTCCCTTCGTCCTGGCAGATATCCAGCGATCGTCTGGTTCAATAAACTGCCTCAGCCCCTCTTTGCCGATTCCCTCCGCACATCTCACGGGGGCGCCAATTTCGATTCTCTTTTCGATCAGCAGGACATCAAGACCGTGTTCAGCAGCGGTCTTCGCTGCAATAGACCCGCCTGGACCCGCACCGACGACGATTAGATCGTATTTATCCTTCATTTTACAATCTCCAGCGAGCCCATCGGACAGATTTGAGCGCATAATCCACACTCTTTGCACTTCTCGTCGATATCAATCCATGTACCGACCAATTCTATCGCATATACTGGACAAACAGCTACACACGCCCCGCAATACCCGCATTTATGCCTATCAACGACGACCATTTTACTCACTCACCTTCACTTCAAGCAACTTTTCCAGATATTTCTTCAAATCATTCAGTTCGCCCTGATATCGCTTGACGACCTCGAGGTGCTGCTGCGTTTCTTCGTCATGACCGTGTTGCAACATCTGTTCTGTTTTCTCCAGCTGATTCAAAACAGGCGTTACATAGTCTTCGTGAATCGCCTGAAGGGTGCGCCTGAACATGGCATCCAGGTCCACTCTGCTCGTGTAAAAATATTTACGGTTGTTCTGGCGCCGCAACTTTTGGACCAATCCGAGTCGAATCAACTCATCAAGTGCTCCGCTCACGGCTGGAACTGAATAATCAATGTATTCGCTGATCTGGTCCTGCGTCATTGCATTGGCAGATAATATAAGCGCTCCAAAGACCCGTCCATAGACTTCACCCATGCCTCTTACTCGGAACAGAGCTTCAAAGGTCCCAAGCAGACTTTCCCTGTCCTCTATAAGTTGGTAGGAGTTATTCATCATGCGAGAAATGGTCATCTGAATATATAAGTTTTTTGAAATTTCTAAAAATTCAAAATATAGTGCATAGACACAGTTAGTAGCAAAGCCGCAGTCAGGAAAACATTTATGTTCGTTCAAGTGGAGGTTTTCTACAAGGC
>CAYPOB010000050.1:0-5536 GCA_964412405.1 uncultured Methanocellales archaeon
TGGTGCATCATGCTTGGCGATGATTTTCCCGTTCTGAAGTGCAATTCTGAAACATCCCATGGAGTCTTGCACCCATTTCGTGTGGGGTTTAGCTTCAATTGGATTTTCGACTTCTATTTTATATTTCCTGTGCCTTTTCTCCTTGATAATCAAGAGGTCCAAGCCCAAATCCTTGGGGGGTGTATTCCTCATCTCAGCAAGGAACATCATCTGTGCAGCGGTCTTTAGTTCCGAAATGCTCCCCCTAGCCTTGTCGCTGTACTCTGGTGTGAATAATATGCTGGCACCAAGTTCCATGGCTATGCCTGCCAGGGTTGCGTTGACGCCGATGGAGTCCGCGTCCACTAATTCTGTGACGTTTCCCACACCAAAAAACAGCGGCACATCACTGAATTGCCGAAATTCACGATACACCATCAACGAATCAACCAGTCCATGCCCAATTGGATTGAGAATCGGGTCCGCGATAATCTTTTTGATTCCGATATCTTGTGCCAGTTCTATGTTCCTCTGGAGGCGCTTCAAACCACCGTCTCCTATTATCACGGCCGCCAGATCCTGCTCTATGATGGCATTGCCAACTAACTCCATGTTATCGCTGTTCAAACTCAACACCATATCGATTCCCGCTTCGATACCGGCCATTATCAAATCCGGGTCGAGCGTATCGATGCTTGTCGGAACATCCAGAAGGGATGCCGCCTTTACAGCGCGCCTCACTTCAGCAGGCGTCGCGTCTATGGGCACCCCAAGGTCGATGATGTCTACACCATCGAGAATATAGTCATTGCCAACCTCCCGAAGCATATCGGGGTCCAAGCGCGTAGCATCTACTATTTCCCCCATCACCTTCATAATGGAGCCGCCGCCTATCTTCAGATTCTTTATATCAAAAGAGCAATCCGCCTTTTTCTCCAGCCTATGAATTATATCCACTGCTTCACTGTGTTTTTTATTGGATAGCAATTGACAGGCCGGTATAGTATGTGAGAGGTCGATGGAATCGATGCATGGCAGCACAATATCTAGATCACATGCATGTTTCGGTCCAAGCCTGATTTTAACTCCGAGCTCCGTTTCAATGTTTGAAAAATCACCAGAGGCGAGGCCCGGGACCAATACCATGTCATACGAATCGAGGTTTGAGACAGAACGCAATAATTTTGGTGTGACGAATGCCCCAATACTCACATCCAGCGCCAAAACCTCGGCTCCACTACCAACCGCTTTTTTTACCGAATCATATGCTTTGCGCCCAGTTACAACCAAAACTCGCATAGTTATATCGACCTCAAAACAGGCTTTGAATCTCGTTTGGATTTTTCAGAACGGCAATGCCATCCATGGATTGCAGCACCTCTACATTCTGCGCATCGATGTCGCGCACCCTGCACTCGACGAAACCCCCTCTAATGGTGCTGTGAGGGCAGCAATCCACGCACAGCCCGCATCCATCGCACTTGAGGAGGTCTATCTGGTCGGTGATGGCATTCTTTGGGCATTTATCCTGGGGCGGACAATCATCGCACTTTTCGCACATCCACCTGTCTATGAAATATGGCATTTCAGACATGAGCGTGCCAGAGATATCCACCGGCGCGATATAGACGGGCGTTCCACCTTTAACGGTCTGCGCAACTGCATTGGTAATCAACGAGTCGGAGATGCCATGCACGACCTTTGCGACGGTGTTCGATGTCGCAGGTGAGATTATCAGCGCATCATATTTTCCCAGCAGAAAGCGCCCGGTCTTTGGAAAACTCCTGCCAGAACTGCTCTCTAAAAAGATTTCCTGTAGATATTCTCCATTGGATATTTCGCCAATTTTATCGAACAGGCCATACATGCGCAGCACCTCTTCTCCTGCGCTAGATACGAATGTCGTGATTTGGTGTTCCCGTGCAAGCGTCCTGAAAATGTCGTAGCTCTTCTTCAGAAAATGTCCTGCGCCGGTGATCCCCCATGCGATGTTCATTTCATTACCTCACGGTTCTGTTAACGCATAGATTGGCAACTCAAATTACCATATACTTATTGTCTTATTGTACTTTTCCATCAAAAAGAGTAATTAAATGTGCGGTGTTTAATATGTTGTTAGCCGAAAATACGTTCAATTGTAAAAGAAGGAGGGGGCAAGGGTTCATGCAGGATAAATATGCAGGGGATGTAGGGGATTTTGGAAAGTATGGGTTGTTGAGTGAAATATGCAACCAATCCAATGGAAGTATCAGGCTGGGCATCAACTGGTTTTATAACACAAAGGAAGAAAAGCAAGGGGGAGACGGGAGGCACACCAACTATCTGTACGATAAAGACAAAAATTCCAAGAAATATGCGGTTTGCTTTCCAGTTTTATATAATAAATTGAAGGACATAGTGGATGGTAAGAAGAGATATATAAAGGAGATTGAAAAAGGTCTGATACTCCCAAAAGAAACAATTTTTTATTCGAGGCCTTTACCCTATTCCTCGGCAAAGCCTTCTGAAAGAGAGGAAGAAAGGAAGAATTGGTTTACAGAATCATTATCGCAACTTAAAAGTGCTGATATTATTTTTCTCGATCCTGACAACGGAATTCAGACGGATAAAATTAAAAAGACACAGGAAGACGCCATTAAATATGTTTTTAAAGATGAAATTGAAGAATATTATGAACTCGGCAAATCGTTGATAATTTACAATCACCGGGATAGAACACCAGAAGAAGAATATAAGAGAAAAATCGCCTCATTAGGTCAAATTAATCCCCGTAATGGCGTCAAAGTTTTGGAATTTAAAAGGGTTTCTGTCAGACATTTTATTTTTTTGATACAAAAAGACCATCTGGACTTGATAGACCAGACAATTGACTATCTCAGAAGTGAACCTTGTAATTTTTTATTTGAAATATATAATTTGGATTGAGAAAAATGAATATCGCAACTTTGGCTAACACGGTGTATGCGGTTCGCTTACACTTACCCAAATTACTCCGCTCCATTTCGCAACTTCGCATACACTGGGAACGTTAGCCGAAATGTCTTTGATATATGAGAGATATATCCAATTGGAGGTACTAAAAATGGAAAAATTACATCTACCAATAATCATTGAGATGGACGAGGATGGGTATTACATAGTAAGTTGCCCGCTGTTCAGGGGTTGTCATTCTTACGGCGAAACTATAGATGATGCACTGGAAAATATAAGGGAAGTCATAGAGATGTGCCTCGAAGAGACAAAGGTCGAAGAGCTTAATAAGTTCGTAGGATTTAGAGAACTGGAAGTAGCTCAGAATGTCTAAACTTCCTGTAATCAAAGGCAGAGAACTTGTAAAGTTTTTGGAATATTGGCACTTCGCCTAACACAGCATGTACGGGTCACTTCGTATATATACTGGGAACGTATACGCCATTCTGGGCTAAAGATTAAAAGTGAAGAGGAACAAACCATGAGATTGGCAGTAGTTGACACAGAAAGATGTGTCGGTTGTCAAAGTTGTATGTTCGCATGTACGAGGCGACAGGATGAAGCAGGGCTGGCCAGGTCATGTATAGGTGTGAGGTCTGCTGGTGGTATGGAGCGCGGATTTGTCGTGATAGTTTGCAGAGCCTGTGGCGACCCGCCCTGTGCGAAAGTGTGCACCGCAGGTGCCATTAAATCCAGAGATGTGGGTGGAGGCGTGTATTTTGATATCGACAGGTGCATAGGATGCGGCCATTGTCGTGATGCTTGTATCATAGATGCGATTTTTTGGGACGATGAGATAAACAAACCGATGATCTGCATATACTGTGGCTACTGTGCCAAATTCTGTCCGTTTGGGGTGTTGGAATTGGAAAAGGAGGAGATTGGAGATGTTTAAAGATGATGCCCTCGCAAATGTCCTTTACGTCAACCTTACAAAGAAGCGTTTCCGGGTCGAAAAAAGGGAAGACCTTTTTGAGAAATATATAGGCGGCACTGGTGTTGCCACTCAGCTTCTTCACGAGGAATGCCCTGAGGGGGCGGATCCTCTCGGCGCCGAAAATCCGATCATATTCGCCGTAGGTCCCCTGACAGCCCTGTTCCCCACTGCCTCGAAAACGGTCGCCATGTTTAAATCACCCCATACTGGCAATCTGGGGGAGAGTCATTGTGGTGGACGAAGCGCCATCGCCATCCGCATGGCTGGATATGGTGCCATCGTAATAAATGGCGCCAGCGATGTCCCGGTTTACCTCGCCATCCATGATAATCGAGTTTATTTCAGGGACGCCTCTTCTTTATGGGGGATGACCAGCAACTTCACGGTAGGCCGCGTCATCAGAGAGGCTGAGCCGAGAGCGGGATTGAGAACGATTATGCGGATCGGCAGAGCCGGTGAGAGACTCGTCTCGTACGCATGCGTAACTACGGAGACCTACAGGCATTTCGGCAGGCTCGGTCTGGGAGCAGTTTTTGGCAGCAAGAGGCTTAAGGCCGTCGTGGTCTCGGGCAAACGCTCGCTCCCTGTATTCGACATGAAGCAATATCGGAAATTATATGACGAAATTTACAAGGCGGCTACAGATTCCCCTGCGATGAAAAAATACCATGATCTCGGCACGGCAGTGAATGTCCTGCCCTTAAATGAGCTCGGCGCGCTCCCTACGAGAAATCTTAAAGAGACGAGATTCGAAGGGGCATCCGAGCTTTCTGGCGAGACATTTGCCGATGAATATTTGGGCAGGCGGCTTGCCTGTTCTCACTGTCCTGTGGGGTGCATACATATTGCCGCGCTCAGGGAGCCTTATGAGGATGAGTCATATTTCTATAAGACATCGATGATCTCTTATGACTATGAGCCCATCTATGCGTTGGGTTCCATGTTGGGCATATCCGATGCCAGAAGTTTCTTAAAGTTGATGGACTGGGTGGAAATATGGGGCGTAGATGCGATGAGTACGGGAGTTATCTTGGCATGGGCTACAGAGGCACAAGAACGCGGCATTATCTCAGAGGACGAGACAATGGGCATCGGGTTTCGCTGGGGCGATTGTGGTGCTTATATTAGCGCACTCCGACTGATCATCGAGCAGCCGAACGACTTTTACAGGGCGCTTGCACGGGGAGTGGAACAGGCGGCCTCTATATACGGGGGGGAGGATTTTGCCCTGAGTTTTGGCGGGAACGAAATGCCAGGATATCATACTGGACCAGGGTCGCATCTTGGGGTTTTGATTGGAGCAAGGCACAGTCATCTGGACAACGCCGGCTACAGCATTGATCAGACGACACTCGTTAAAAAGCGACTCGGTCCTGATGAGGTCGCTCAGTCCCTGTTGGCCGAAGAGCATTGGCGCCAGATTCTGTCGAGTATCGTAGTTTGTTTCTTTGCCAGGGGCATATACTCGCCGGAAGTCGTTTCAAAGGCACTCCATTTGGCGGGCTTTGACATTCCCCCTGCGGACCTGGATGGGATTGGGAAGGAAATACACCGGGAGAAATACAGGTTCAAGACCCGAGAAGGATTCTCTCTGGATGACCTGCGCATACCTAAACGAATCTTCGAGACCCCTTCACCCGTCGGCAAGCT
>CAYPOB010000051.1:0-5525 GCA_964412405.1 uncultured Methanocellales archaeon
GCTATCTCATTCTTAGGATAATATGATATTATATGACCATCTAATTATAATATGTTATGTAGCAATATAAATAAACCATTGCCATAACACCAAGCGGAGGCATATGGGCGATAAAAAGAAGAGAAAGGGGCAAAGAAGATGAAACTTTTAGATAAATTGAGAAAACGGGTCGGGATTTTAGATGGTATAACGGACAAAAACCCCAAGAAGATTGTGGCCAAAAAGTACAACCCCGAAAAACATGCCCCTGAAAAACATGTCCCACTAGCCATCTTTAAAGGGAAGGAGGGCTATAAAGAAGTCGAAAGGTACTGGGTGGATGAACCCTATGTGTTTGTCACAATTTTATATAATGATGAGAGGAGTGAATATCTGTACTATGTCGTTGAGCCTGTACTCACTCCTTTTGAGAAAGAGCTGCTGGAAGAACTGCATGCACGACTGCAGGATGTATTGATAATCGAAGATATCGATAAAATAGCGGACAAAGAAAAAGTGCTGAGCGACAAAATAAAAGAACTCATGATGTCTTATGTGAAAAATATGGACTTGAGAACCTTTATTAAAATTTTCTATTTCATAAGAAGAAATTACCTGAAAACTGGAAGGATACATCCGCTGGTGAGTGACATTTTTATCGAAGACATATCGTGCAACGGGCCAGATGCCCCGGTATTCCTGTATCATAAGAACTATGAAAACATAGAGACGAACATAGTCTTCGAGGAAGGTGAGCTGAACTCATTCGTGGTCAGACTTGCACAGCAATGCGGGAAACATATATCCATCGCAGACCCGATGATCGATGCGACGATGATCGATGGGTCCCGTATCCAGATGACACTTGGAAAAGAAGTATCTACAAAAGGCAGCACGTTCACGATTAGAAAGTTTCAGGAGATCCCCATCACACCAATCGACCTCATAAACTGGAATACTTTCTCACCAGAGATAATGGCGTATTTCTGGCTATGTATAGAGAACAATAAAAGCCTGATATTTGCAGGAGGCACCGCCTCTGGAAAGACGTCGTCGTTGAATGCTGTTTGCCTGTTCATTCCGCCGAAGTCAAAAATCGTCACATTGGAAGATACCAGAGAATTGAAATTGCCCCATCCAAACTGGATTGCCGAAGTAACAAGAGGATCGTTCACTGGAGGGGAGCTCAGCGAAATCGACATGTACGAACTGTTGAGGGCAGCACTGCGGCAACGACCAGAATATCTTCTCGTGGGAGAGGTCAGGGGCAAGGAGGCGCTTGTATTATTCCAGGCTATGTCCACCGGACATACCACATTCTCGACTATGCATGCAGACTCGGTGCCGTCTATGATTTACCGGCTGGAGAACGAACCCATCAACGTCCCAAGGACGATGCTGCAGGCATTGGATATTGTGTCCATCCAGATTCAAGTATACATCGGCGAGAAACGTGTTCGACGTGCAAACGTTATCGCAGAGATAACAAATATCGACCCTACCACGAAACAGATACAAACAACTGATATTTTTGTGTGGAACCCCGCTGCCGATAGTTTTGAAAAAACTGGCGAATCACTTGTTTTAGCAGAAATTCAACGACGGAGAGGATGGAGCAAAAAAGAGATGGATAGGGAATTGGAAAATAGGCAAACCGTCCTCGAATATGCGCTCGAAAAAGGAATGAAAGACCATAGAGAAATCATAAAAATTATACAGGCGTACTATATCGATCCCACAGGACTGATGAAGAAGATAACGGATAAAGCAGAAATTATAGTAATAATTCCAGTAGAACTTACAGGAATTGAAGTAACACCAGAAACAGCAGAAGTTGTAGTAACCCATCAATTCGCTGTATCACCAATTCCAGAAGATGCAGTTCTTGGAGTAGTAACATGGACTGTTGATAATGAAACAGTTGGAACAATGGATGAAACTGGTCTTTTCACAGCACTCTCACCAGGAACTGTTACTATAACTGCAGAGTATAGAGGATTTACTGATACTGCAATTGTAACTGTAATAGAGCCACCAGAAACAACCCGTTGAGGTAACCATAATGGATGCGTTCAGCAAATTTGCATTTCGTATATTTGGTCCAAGGCTGGAGATGAAAAAGTACTACTCCTTGGAGAGAAGTTTGAGGCAGGCACGCATCCCGGTCTCCTGGAACGTATATGTTGCGAAGGCGAGGTTATATTCGCTGATCCTTGGTTTCCTTGGGGCCATCATCGGTCTGACGATTGCCATCATCGCCATATATTTGATCGGTTTGCCCCCCGCCATCCTGCCCCCAGCCATCACAGCCGGAATACCACCCGCACACTGGTGGATATTTGAGTATAGGGCGGTCTTTTTATCTCTCTTTCTAATGGCCATATTAGCCATCATGGTAGGGGGCGCGATATATGCAATTATGATGGTGATGCCACAGTTTGTTGCCGGCGAGAGAAAGATCAAAATAGACCGAGAACTTCCGTATGCCGTCACGTTCATGTATGCACTCAGTCGAGGCGGAATGAATATCATCGATATATTCAGGTCGCTGGGCGAGTCCACGATATATGGAGAGGCGGCGAAAGAAGCGAGCACGATCGTCAGGAACATGGACTTTTTTGGACAGGATTTAAGAACTGCGATTCAAAATGCAGCCGACACATCCCCCTCTGAAAATTTTCAGGACCTGGTCGTGAATCTGCTGTCGATAATAGAGGGCGGTGGCAACATAACTACGTATCTATCCGACAAGTCAGAGGATTGCCTAGAAAAGGCACTCAGAGACCAGCGTGGATTCATAGAAACTATGGGATTGGTCGCAGAATCATACGTCACCGTCTTTGTAGCAGGCCCCCTGTTCCTCGTGATCACATTCTTTGTTATAGCCGCGATGGGTCCAGGGGATTTGATGATGTTGTATCTATTGATTTATGCAGCTCTGCCGATTGGCTCGTGTATGCTCATCGTCCTCATCGACATGCTTAATCCCACGAGTGCGATAAGTGCCACAACATTTGAGGTCGAAAAAGTAGATGAGTACAAAGTCCAAATGGTGGAAGGGACCAAAGATGATAGATCACTAGAAGGCATTGAAAGTGGCAGGAAATCTGTAGAATTCAGAAAATTTTTGAGAAACCCGCTTGAGATTCTATTTGAAAATCCGTTCTATACTCTCTATTTAAGCATGCCGATTGGAATGATCCTCCTCCTCGCCGCGGCATTCATTCACCAGGAACAGCTAACGACCTTCGACACGGCGGTCAGCATGCTGGACGACTATTTTATATTCGCCCTGCTCATAGTGATGTTCCCGCTGGCTGTTTTCTTTGAAATACCATCACGGAGACAGAAAAAGTTAGTAAGCGAAATGCCAACCTTTTTGAAAAAACTAGCGAGCGCAAACGAAACTGGGATGACTTTTTCCCAATCTGTCGGACTGATATCCAAATCTAACATCGGCAGTTTAACCATTGAGATAAAAAAGCTATGGAATGATCTGGAATGGGGTACGACAGTTGAGAATGCATTTAAGCGGCTCGGGAACAGGATTAGGTCTGGTCCCATGTCGCGAGTTATAACGTTATTAGTTAAGGCAAATCAAGTAAGTGGAAACACAAAGGTCGTGTTGAAGATAGCAGCAAAGGATGCCAAAGCACATCAAAGACTGGAAGAAGAGCAACTCGGCCAGATGCTCATATATGTTGCCATTGTATATATGGCATTTTTCGTGTTTCTATTCGTCATCGCAATCATGTCTGTAGCGTTTTTACCCATGATGGCTGGCGCCGGGGCCGCTGATGCTGACGCTCCAGCCCTCATATTTGCTTTGGATGTTGACGTGTTTATGCGCATATTTTTTCATGCTGTTATAGTGCAGGGTCTTTTTTCCGGATTGATCGCTGGACAGATGGGCGAAGGCAGTCTATTATCAGGTCTAAAGCATTCGATCATCATGGTGTGCATTGCATATCTGGTATTCTTATTCATTTAAGGCAACTCGTTTCTCAAACGGAGTTGTAATCCCATAGGGACATCAACAGCGTTATATTCAAATACAATAACCTCAAATAGAGGGGTATTATGGCGGAGGAAGAGGGGATGTGTGTGGCAAAGATGAATACGAAAAAGAGTACCGGTATTCAGGCGCTGGACCGGCGCCTAGGTGGGGGCCTACCCAATGGATCGGTGGTCCTTTTCAGATCGAACCCCATGTCAATGTCAGAAATTTTTCTATATTATTTTACTACTGCACAAAAGACATACTACTTTACTACAGAAAGGGACCCTAAATATATAAAACAAAATATCAGTAACTTCGGTTTGGATACTGACAACATAAGTTTCATTGACATATACAACAAGTATCGCAAGAATATCGGAGGAACAGGAGGCGAGAAAAGAGACGAAATGATTCTTAAATATTTTTCCGCTGAAATTGAGAAATTGAGAAAAGATAAGGACTTCGTCTGCATTATTGACACATATTCTTTCTTCCTCGAACTGGATGTCGATAATGGCAGAATAAGAGAGCTGCTCGAGCAGATATATGAGATGACCAAAGAGACCGACAGCGTCTCCTATTTATATGTCCTAAAAGACGCTTATGTGAATAAAATCGTGGAGGCACATAGCAATACGTGCGATGTAATCTTTGATATCGAATCCGAAAGAGTAGGCGAAAATGTGTATAATAGACTTCTCATACCCAAAATACGTGGCATATTTCCTGTACCAACCCAATTTATCAAGTATCAGATAATAGATGGCATACAGATTGATACCTCGATGTACATTGCATAAGTATTTATGTGTTTTAAATTCGGGTCCCCGATGACAAAACCCAACATAAGAACGTTAGATGACATGAGGGATGTCATTTACGATAGGGAGTGGTTAAAAGGGGCGGAAAATCCAGAAGCATACTATATGTATAGGGGTCTGTCTTTGAGTATTAGAGATGGGCAGATTATGAGAGAAAATAATCTCAGATATGATATCACGGTCATTCCGCCACGTATGTTGGGCAACGAATATGTAAAGACGGTTGGGCACTATCACCCTCCGGTGCCAGGGGTGGACATATCATATGCCGAGGTATATGAGATATTGAGTGGCGAGGGACACTATTTGCTTCAAAAATGCCAGAATGGACACGTCGCAGATGTTATAGTGGTCAGGGCGCAGAAAGGGGATAAAGTAGTCATCCCTCCGGATTACGGTCATATAACCATAAATCCCTCCAATAAAGAGCTCAGAATGTGCAACTGGGTCGCCCGTGATTTTGCGCCGATATATGATTCCATAAGAGAGAGGGGCGGTGCCGCATATTTTGAGCTGACGACGGGGTTCGTCAAGAATGAAAAGTATGATGACGTGCCTGAAATTCGATTTTTAAAGCCCGCAAACTTTCCGGATATTGGGCTGAACAGGGATAAAGAGATGTACGGACTCATCAGAAGAGACCCGAAGCTGCTGGAGTTTTTGACCATGCCGCAGGATTATGGGTGGCTGTTTGAGAGGGTTCTGGCGAACGAATGAGAAGATGG
>CAYPOB010000052.1:0-5343 GCA_964412405.1 uncultured Methanocellales archaeon
TCTTTACGTAGGCTAAAATTCCACATATTGCCTCTGCTTGCGCCCCTTTTCCAGATACGCATATACTGCACCATGTGGTGCACCCTCGATCAACATCCCGATCGCCCTTCGCGCAATATGTACCCGCTCTATGGCTCCGATGATCCCTACGGTCTTTCCATACACTGAGATTTTCACATCACTTATGTTCTCTATCACCTCACGGGCCCTTCCATCCTTCCCGATTATTCGTCCCTTGATGCGCAGGATATCCTTCTGCGTCGTGAATATCTTGGATAGGTCGATGATATCAAATACGATCGTTTCGTCATCGAACAGTCGAAATGCATTTTCTGCGCTGAACCCGCGACCAATTGCCTTGATTATCTCTCCAGCTCTCATCTCACCGATGGGATCCGATGACTCTATTTCGATGCTGCCGCTTTTGCTGTCGATGCGAAGGGCCGCACCAGAACGCTCTTCGATCGTCTTCTTGGCATCCCCTTTGTTTCCGATGATGGTGCCAACCCGCTCAACCGGTACTCTGATGTGAATCATCTTTCCTTGCCCTCTTTAATCTCTGCGATTAGCCCCTCTTCGGAACACTCTACGCCCAATTTTCTGAAAAATCTGACGACGTTTTCCACATCGCGGACGAAAAACTCTTCGGCACGGGGATGGCTCAATAGCACTGATTGGCCCATATCGATGAATATCGGTTCGCCGTCGTACATGATGTTGTACTCGCTCAGATCTGCGTGGACCAGACCTGCCTCATGGTACAGTAGGCTCATATACTCGATTATTCTATCATAGGTCCCAACTGGGTCCCCGATCTCCGATGCAACTTCCTTCAGCAAGGGTGCGTGGATGCCGTCCTTCCCGATAAATTCCATCACCAGAACGTTGCGCTCAGATATTATCGGCATGGGAACTCGAACGCCGGCATCGTGTGCCCTCATCAGATTTCGCAGTTCTTTTTTAGTCCAGGCGATAACGATGTCCTTTTTGCTGTGCTTCACGCTCTTAAATCTGGGATCGCCAATTATATACTCCTGCATTGCCCTGAAGCCGCTGGTCGTAATCCGGTATATCTTCACAGCTACCTCGTCTTTTTCGCCGATAGCATGAAACACATTCGCCTCTTTCCCAGTGCTCATAACTCCCCCCAAAGAACGGATGACTTTCTTATTTGCAAGCCGATACAGGGCTTTCAGTGTCGGGACGTCAAATACCTCTTCCCTGACCTTTAGGTCCTCTGAATCCTTTATCCTGGTCGGTACTCGTTCGGCCCTTCTTATCTTACATCCCCACCTTATTCCTGCAAATAGCCCCTGCGCTGTAACCAGGATACTTGAGGTCCTGTATATCTCCAAATCACATCCGCTTTGGCGTCTTGGAAGCTCCATGGTACGACTATCACGATGTCACCTTCGCGTATCCATACCCGTTTTTTCATCTTGCCCGGTATTCGCGCCATTCTGGTCGTTCCATCCATACATCTTATCCTTATCCGATTGGCGCCAAGCATGCTTTCCACGGTGGCAAGAACTTCTCTATTTTGCTTGCGCGGCACACGCACCCTGACTATTTCTTCTTGATTATCCTTATTATTCCTCAGTCTAACACCTTCCGAATCGGTTCTAAAATTTGATTTATATATTTCATCGCACCTTTCTTGATATCTAGCGGATGTAGTGCGCCAGAGATGAAATCTTTTTCTAACTCTATGAAGTGGCGGTAGTTAATATCTCCCCCGAACTTAGCCGCACGTTCGATGGTAACCCCGGCCAATTTAGAGAAAATATGGTACTTGAATAGGTCGACCACTGGATTGTCCTCTACCCGTTGAGGTGGACAAAATGCATTCATGAGCTTCTGATCTACCTCTTCTGGTGAATCATCTATTGAGATATAGTTTTCCTTGGATGAGGACATTTTTGCGCCATCCAGCCCCACCAAAATGGGCGTATGTATGCACACGGGTGCCTTAAAACCAAGTTTGGGAAGGGCTTCACGTGCAAGCATGTGTATCTTGCGTTGATCCATCCCTCCCACTGCAACGTCTATATCGAGTTCGACCACGTCTGCAACCTGCAGGATGGGATAAACTATATGAGCTGCCTTCATGTTATCCGGGTCTCTGGCCAGCAGCCTCATGCTTCTTATGGCTCTTTTTTCGGAAATGTGCTGCATCAATTTTTGCCATCGCATTTGATATTCGGGAGTCATTTGAAAACCGTCTTTATCTGAAAAACCGCATTCGTCAGAGCCGCCAAGCACGAATGTCGTCTTATCTGGATCGAGCCCAAGAGCTTCAAATGCCCTTTTGTTTTCCCGCGCCATTTCCCGAATTTCTTCGAGTTCTCCTTTTTCATTCAAATATGCGTGCAAATCCGCCAGAAGCACGGTTATATAAAATCCAGCATTTTGTAAGTCAACCAGTTTATTCACCGTGAGAAGATGCCCAATATGGATTTTTCCGGAGGGTTCATAGCCGACATATGCCCTTGCTCTTTTTTTGGACGTGGCAAGTGCTTTCAGCTCGTCCAGCGTCACGATTTCCTCGACGTTTCTGGTTATCAATGAGAGTTTGTCCGTTTGCATCTACGTAAAAGAGGCGGGCAATCGTTTAATAGTTTTGCCTCTGCTGAATGATACGATTCTATAATAGATATTGTTGGTGTAACATATATAAGGATATGGGATGAAGTTTGTGAGTCCCCCTCATGAACGACTTTTTAACGACCATAGGGAGTTTAAAAAGGAGTGAACAGAGCTGGGCGAGCGGTTTCTCCGCAGTCATAATCTTTGTCAGGCGGCCGAGCGCGAAGTGCGAGACAAGGCTTTCGAAGAAGGCCGAAGGGTTTTTGCCCATGCAGTTATGTAAAGTTTAAATATTTACACTACATATACTCGCATAGGTGAATAATTATGGGAACTACAATTAGCGTACCAAAGGAAGAATATGATCAATTAATTGAAAAAGCAAGTCTTTTTGACCAGTTTATTGGGACAGAAGAATTGACCAAAGAAGAGCTAAAGCAAATAAAAGAGGCGATGAAAGGACCTTTTTTGACAAAATCTGAACTTCTTAAAAGGCATTCGGACTTAAATTAGAATGTATACACTTGTTTTTACAGAGCAATTTGAGAAATCTCTTTCTAAACTTAAAGATGCAGTTCTTAAAAAGCAA
Source organism: uncultured Methanocellales archaeon (assembly GCA_964412405.1). Lineage (GTDB taxonomy): Archaea > Halobacteriota > UBA148 > UBA148 > JAJOKI01 > JAJOKI01. The sequence continues at coordinate 3,176 of CAYPOB010000052.1, forward strand.
ATTTGGAAGAAAATACTGGAACTGGAAAAAAGATCCCCAATCGGTAAAAAATTAAAAGGAAATCCTTTCTGGTCGATTCACATAAACAAATATAGAGTCATATACAAAATCGAAGGAACAGAAATAATCATAGCAGACCTTCTAACAAGAAAATTCGATTACCGAGAAATATGACGGCATGGGCAAAAAATTCACTTAACAGTTCTGGTATATCTTAAGTTTTGCAGAACGTAATGGAGAAAGGGAAAATTGGTGTGAATGGAATGAGCTAGATATACCATGTTATGTGAGTGCGATAGCATCAAGATTTTAACTTGTTAAAATCGCAGAGTTCCCAACCATTTTAGTCCTTTTAGGTGAGACGAATATATGATAATTTGTGTTGGACATACATAAAATTTATATACCACGTATAATTATTATGGATTGATAATATGGCAACAACCATTCAAATTAAAAAAGAAACGAGAGAAAAATTAAAACACTTTGGACATAAAGCCGAATCCTATAATGACATAATCGAAAGATTGATGGCTTACTCTGAAGAATTAAACATCGAAGAATTAATAGACAAGAGGTGGGAAAGACTACAGAAAGAAAAAGATCAATACATCCCCCTGGACGAGATATAAATGGAAATATTTATCCATCCCCGAGTTAAAAAATATCTTGATGAAAGTGGGGAGAAAGAGGGATTAATAAAACATCTTAAAAAATTAACTGATGACCCACATAATAAAAGAAGTGGTGCTGACGTCAAGAGATTAAAAGGAAAAAAACACGATATGCATAGGTTGAGAGTGGGCAACCATAGATTTGAATATTTTATAGATGAAGGAAAAGTCTGGATAGATAATGCCTTTAAAAGAGGCAGGAGTTATAGATAAGACGCCGCACGAACCGCAGAATGGATCTAAAACGACCTCTCCTATCTTGGGTTCAACGATCTTAACCATCAGCCTTTGTGACTATAAAAGAGATTATAGGGTGTAGAACTCTCCGGCCACCCCACCTTCTTTATCCATCCTTAAAAGCATATCTTCATAAACCTGAGAAACTACATACAAATCCCCCATATTAATTTAAGTCGAGTGGAGTGAACATCATGAAAAATATTCTCCCCCCAAGAGAGTGGTGCCAGGTCAACTGCTTCATCAAGGAGCTCAGAGATGTATATAGTCCCCCAGTTGTCTCGGTCTACGCCCCATCAAGTAAAGTCGATTACATGATAAAGACCCTTGAAGAAACCGAGAGGGAGCCCGCCGTCGAGGAGGTTGAAGCGGCCATTATGAAGGAGCTGGGCAACCTCAAGACGTTCGTGGGCAGCACCTGCATCTTTGGCTGGAAAGGGGAAACGGCCATCGTGAAGAAGATGTTTACCTCGTCCACCATCCCCCCCGTCTACGTGGTGGATGATGAGCCCTTTGTGGAGCCGCTCTATGACATCCTGGAGATAATGTATGATGCTCTCTTGGTGATTTTGGATTACAAGACGGCCATCTTGAAATCCTACAAGGGGTGCGATGTCACCAGGCAAAAAAAGATCAAGAGCTATGTAGGGGCACGGCACAGCAAAGGGGGCTGGAGCCAGAAGAGATTCTCCAGGATAAGGGACATGCAGATAGGGCGCCACTTCGATTCGGTCGCAGATGAACTTGAGAACTTTGACATAAAAAATATCGAGGTGGTCCTGCTGGGAGGACCAGGCAACGCCAAAAAGGAGTTCCTGAGTAGATCTCAGAGGAGCATTGCTGACAAAACAGTTATAGTCGAGGGATTGGACCTATCCAGCAGTGACGAAGAGATGGATGCCGCCATCATCGGCCAGTTGGACAAATTCAGAAAGGAGGTCGAGCTGGAGCAGTTGACCAAAGTAAAGGAAAATACAAAAAGAGGACTCATCCTGACAGAAAATCAGGAGATATGTGCGGCCCTAAAGGCGGGTGCTGTGGACACCATCTTGATCGCATCAGACTACCATATTACAACACCAGAAGAGAAGGGGAGGATACTCAAGATGATGGAGGCAGCAGAGATCTCGGCAGCGGAAATAGAGTTCATCACCAATAAAGAAGTTCTCGGGAAGCTGCACCAATATGGGGGCGTGGTGGCATCACTGCGATACAGGCCTTTCTGACTTAGATGCAAGTTAGTGTTCAGTTAAGCGA
>CAYPOB010000053.1:0-5299 GCA_964412405.1 uncultured Methanocellales archaeon
TCAAACCTTTAAGATAAATACTTTAATCATCAAGGGAAATAGTGTTTTTCAGGAGATCGATATGGCAATTCATCCAATTGAATACCGATATGGCACGCCAGAGATGAAGGGAATCTGGACCGAGGAGTCGAAGCTCCAGAGGCTGTTGGAGGTAGAGGTTGCGCTGGCAAAGGCAGAAGCAGATGTGGGATTGATTCCGAAAAAAGCCGTAGAGGCGATTGCCATCGGCATCAAAAAGGTAACCGTGGAGAGGGTCAAGGAGATAGAAGAGGACATTCATCACGATATGATGGCGGTGGTACTTGCACTGGCTGAACAATGCGGAGATGCTGGTGAATGGGTTCATTTCGGCGCCACTTCCAATGACATCCTGGATACGGGACTGGCGCTCCAGTTGAGGGACGCCATCGAACTTTTGGAGGCGAAACTGGAGAAGCTGAATACTGTATTGCTCAATCAGGCGGAAGCGCATAAACACACCGTCTGTGCTGGCAGAACGCACGGCCAGATAGGTGTCCCGACTACATATGGGCTACGCTTTTCGATATGGGCATCAGAAGTTGACAGGCATCTCCAGCGCCTGGGCCAATTGAAGTCCCGGGTTCTCGTCGGTCAGATGAGCGGTGCAGTGGGCACTGGAGCCGCTTTTGGCCCCGATGCAACCAAAATCAAGGATAAAACGATGAAATATCTGGGATTGGGTGCAGTCGATGTCTCCAATCAACTCATCCAGCGCGATAGACATGCGGAGTTCATAATGTTCCTGGCGAATGTCGCGACTACACTTGACAAGATATGCCTCGAGATTAGAAACCTCCAGCGCAGTGAAATTGCCGAGGTCGAAGAGGGCTTTGGCACCAGACAGGTGGGTTCGTCCACCATGCCACACAAGCGCAATCCGATAAAATCTGAACAGGTATGCGGACTGGCCAGAGTTATTAGAGCCCAGGTGGAGCCTGCCTTGTTGAACAACACGCTCTGGGATGAGCGCGACCTGACCAATTCCTCGTGTGAGCGGATTATAATCCCTGAGGCGACAATCCTCACCGACCACATCCTCAATCTGACGGCAAACGTCATCAAAAACCTTCGATTCAACCCCAAAAACATCCGCCGCAATTTAGAGCTTCTGCGTGGAGTGAACATGGCCGAAGCAGTTATGATCGCTCTGGCAAAGAAAGTCGGCAGACAGGAGGCGCACGAGGTCGTCAGAAAATGCGCGATGGATGCACATATGTCAGGTGAGCATATGAGAGACGTCCTCCTCAAAGAGACAAAGGTCACCAAACATCTCACGTCCGATGATGTCGGGCATCTGATGAATCCGAACAATTACATCGGCACGGCCGTCGAACAGGTGGAGAACGTCGTGAAGAAATTGAGGAGATGACCAAAGGATAGCTCGACATGATAAGCGACGAAGAAACTGCCGTCAAGCTCCTCGGTGGCGTGTTGCAAAAAGCGATTGCTGAAGGGCTTGCTCCAAAAACTGGAATCGCATTTTCGGGCGGAGTGGACAGTTCGCTGATAAGTGCAATGGCTCAAAAGGATATGGAAGATATAAATCTATATTCCGTTGGATTTGAGGAATCTCACGACCTCCAACATGCCCAATATGCTGCTGAATTACTGGGATTGGATGGCAGCCTGCACGCCAAAGTCATCACCCGAAAGGAGATAGAAAAAGATATACCAGATGTCATACGGTCGGTCAAAAGCTCTGACCCGATGGCGGTCGAAATAGGGCTTCCGCTGTTCATCGCGGCCAGAGAAGCGCACGATGACGGTATGAAGATAATGCTCTCAGGGCAGGGCGCGGACGAATTATTTGCAGGATATCAACGCTATATACGGATATCTGAGATGGGCTATCTTGCGGATGAGACAAAGAAAGATGTCAAGAACCTTGTCGAGATTGGCATCGATAGGGATCGCGCGGTGGCGTATGCAAACTCCATTGAACTGAGAACGCCATATCTCGATCGGAATGTCATTGAGGTGGGTTTGCAGATAGCCCCAGAACTGAAAATCCATAAAAAAGATGGAAGTTATATGAGGAAGTACATTTTGAGAAGGGTAGCCGAAAACATCATACCACATGAACTCGCTTGGATGGAAAAGAAGGCAATGCAATACGGCACTGGTGTGCACAGAGAGCTTGGCGGGCTGGCCAGATCCTGTGGATTCAGGAGTACCAGATGCTACCTCGCCTCGCTTGCACATGCACCAGATTGAAAATCTGGTGGATGTCACAATGAGGCAGAGCAAAGCTCTATCTCAGTTCCAGATCTTCGATCTGGAACATCAAAGATCTGTGAGAGTTGTAGTCCCAGGTGGACTTCAACAGTTGGATTTCCTTAGGAAATTCAACAAGAATTAATTTAGTGATATATATGATCACCAAAAGAGATGTAGAACATATCGGATGGCTGGCAAGGATAAAACTGACAGAAGAGGAAAAGGAGAAGTTTACGGAGCAGTTTAATCCCATATTGGACTATTTTGAGAAACTGGACGAGGTGGATCCGGATGTGCCTCCTGCCTATAATATATCTGGACTCATGAACGTTTTTCGTGCCGATGTCGTGAGAGAATCCATTAGTCGAGATGATGCACTCGGCAATGCGCCAAAGAAGGAGGGGGAATTTTTCAAAGGTCCGAGGGTCGTGTAGATATGAATCTCAGCGAGGCAAGAAAGAGGATCGAGGACGAATCCGCGGAAGAAGTAATCATATCCCTATTTGACAATATCGAAAAAAGCGAGCTAAACGCGTTTATAACTCTTGCAAAAGAGCATGCAGTGGAGGGGGCGAGGAGGGCAGACAGGGAGAACACGAAAGGAGTACTAAGAGGGATTCCAATCGCACTCAAGGATTGCATCTCCACCAAGGGCATGGAGACTACATGTGGCTCCAGAATCCTGAAGGGATACTTTCCGCCTTATGATGCTCATGTCGTCGAACGATTGAAGGCAGAGGGGGCAATCATCATCGGAAAAACGAACATGGATGAGTTTGCGATGGGCACATCCACAGAGACCAGTCATTTCGGTCCTGTAAAAAATCCACATGATTTGAGCCGCGTGGCAGGTGGTTCTTCTGGCGGAAGTGCCGCCGCCGTGGCAGGGGGGGAAGTTCCAATTGCGCTTGGCTCGGATACTGGCGGGTCGGTCCGCTGTCCTGCATCATTCTGCGGCATAGTGGGATTAAAGCCGACCTACGGACTGGTCTCCAGATATGGGTTGATCGCATATGCCAACTCGTTAGAACAAATCGGTCCTTTTGCCTGCAATGTAGAGGATGTCGCACTCCTCTTGGATGTGATCGCAGGCTATGACCCAAGAGATTCGACCTCTATGGAAAAAAAATGTGAATACACGAAAGAGCTCAGGGACGACGTATCCGATGTAAAAATAGGCGTGCCAAGGGAGTTCTTCGGTGAAGGCATCGATGAAGATGTGGAAAAAGTAGTATGGGATGGCATCAAACTTCTGGAGGACATGGGCGCATCCTACACAGAAATCAGCTTGCCGCACACCAAATACTCCTTGGCAGCTTACTACATCATCGCGATGTCAGAAGCTAGCTCCAATCTAGCACGATTTGATGGGCTTAGATACGGTCTTCGTCTGAGAAAAGACGAGGATTGGCACACCACATTTTCGGAGATAAGGGCGCAGGGTTTTGGTGAAGAGGTGAAGCGGCGGATTCTCTTGGGCACATATGCACTCTCAGCCGGTTACCATGGAAGGTATTATCTGAAGGCGCTAAAGGTGCGCACAGTAATCAAGCAGGACTTTGAGAGAGCATTGAAAAAAGTGGACGTGCTCATCACGCCGACCATGCCGTTTCCAGCGTTCAAGATGGGCGAAAAGATGGGTGACCCGCTGGCGCTGTACTTGGCAGATGTGAACACCGTTCCGATTAACCTGGCAGGCGTGCCCTCGATCTCAGTTCCATGTGGATTTGTGGGAAAACTGCCGATCGGCATGCAAATCGTCGGGCGCCACTTTGATGAGGGCAGAATATTAAGAATGGCATATGCCTTCGAACGGCATGCGGGAGGAGATGTTGAAGCACAGTAGGAAGTCGGACGGCATAGTCATCGGTTTAGAAGTCCATGTGCAGCTGAACAAACTCAACTCAAAACTGTTCTGCGGCTGTTCACCCATGTATCACGATGCCGAGCCGAACACGCATACGTGTCCGGTCTGCCTGGGACTGCCTGGAGCATTGCCCGTCCTGAACGATGGTGCCGTAGTGGATGCTATCAAGGTCGCGCTCGCGTTGAACTGCAGGATAGAGGAGCAGACGTTATTTTATCGAAAGAACTACTACTATCTCGATCTGCCGAAGGGCTTTCAGATTTCACAATACGATTATCCGATTGCCATGGGCGGAAAAATCAACGTTAATGTGGGAGAAGAGGGCGAGCGCCAGATCAATATCAGAAGGGTGCATATGGAGGAGGACCCGGCACGATTGGTGCATAAAGGTCCCATCGAATGCTCGCGATATTCATTGATCGACTATAACAGATCTGGCATGGCGTTGATCGAAGTGGTGACCGAACCAGATTTGCGATCGCCAAAAGAGGCGAGGGAGTTCCTGAACGCGTTGAGGAACATACTGGAATATTTGGATGTCTTTGACGAGTCTCTGGATGGTGCCCTAAGGGTCGATGCAAACATATCACTGGCAGGCGGAGCCAGAATCGAGGTGAAGAACATATCCTCCTATAAAGGTGTGGAAAAGGCGCTGTTGTTCGAGATTGTGCGCCAGAAAAACCTGATGCGGAGGGGTATTAAAATCTCACGCCAGGAGACGCGCCATTACGATGAAAAAAGGGGAGTCACGACCTCACTAAGGATCAAAGAGGAGGAACACGACTACAGGTATTTCCCGGAACCTGATCTGGTGCCGCTCGGGGTGTGCGACAGGATTGATGATATCAGAAGGAGTCTGCCAGAGCTGCCAGATATTAGGCGCCAGCGATTCGTCCAACAGTATGGCATATCGGATTATCATGCAAAAGTGCTCACCTCTGAATTAAGACTGTCCAACTTTTTTGAAACTGTCGCATCTGAAATAGACCCCATTTTAAGCGCCACGTGGATTGCAGACGTTTTGAAGGGCGAGTTGAACTATCGCGGCTTGGATATCAGCACATTCTCACCCAAACACATGATACAAATTTTGCAAATACTGAGAGGCAAAAAGATCACGGAAAAGAGCGCAGTGCAGGTCATACGAACGATACTGGACAAAGGCGGTGAGCCAGCCGAGATTATCAAACAAAA
>CAYPOB010000054.1:0-5284 GCA_964412405.1 uncultured Methanocellales archaeon
GCATCTAACACCTCTTCCTGCCTGTGCGCATTATAAAGTCTGCAATATTTTTTCTCGCAAAATGGTTCATGTATGAAGTAGTAGAATATCGCCTGCATCACATATCCTTTCATGACCTCTGTCAATTTTTCATCATCATAATCGATGAATCTGCCCTTGACTCCCTCTTTCAATACCTCTAAGGGGATCTGCATACCGAGCGTAGCATATCGTCGCTTGAGATAGTAGAATTCCTTGGGCTTCGCCGGTGCCTCAACGATGCCTGTCGTGGAGATGATGGAAGGATGGCCGCATATGATTACCCTGGCATGATACCTCTGGTCGTTCTCGTCCATGGTTCCAAGCAATCTGTTTGTAAATAGGATGTGAAAGTGGCCGAATTCCCGTTCGAGTATCAGTTTTTGAATGAGCGAGTGTAATTTAAACCCATCATACAAGATGCCGCCAGATTCATAATGGGGATCTTTAAGAATCCTTCTTTCGTATTCAATCTCACCATACAACGGCTCAAAACTCGTATCTGGACCGTCCAACTCTCTAACCCTTGCCTTCGCCAACTCCATGGCAAGCTCATCAGTATCATTTTTTAAGTGGTAGATTATAAACTCGTCCCTTGTGTCGATTTTTAGCCTAGGAAGCTTTCCTCTCAAATACTCTGCTATCTCATCTATGCGAAGGGTTTTCGCCGATGGGTCATCGTAAAGATGGACATGGACTCTCATTTGCTTTTACTGAGTTTATCATATACAATCTCAGCGGCTTTTTTTCCTGAAAGTAGCATGGAGCCAAATGTCGGCCCCATTCGCGGAAGCCCGTAAGTCGTTGATACTGCCATACCTGTAGTTATCAATCCTGGATGGACTTCACCCGTGTGCTCGACTATAAGGCCCTCTGATTTTTCAACCCACATGGCGCCAAATCCTCTGGTTTTGAGCAGCCCCCGCTCCTCTAATTTTTTAACCACACAGGCATCATGTCCAGTTGCATCGATTACGATCTTTGACTCGAGCGCAATCGGGTCAACGCACGTGATCTCCCTTGGCAAAGCAGAGACGGGGGTCCAGTTCACTACCACACCGCTTACCTTGTCTTCATGGAATACAACGTCATCGAATTTTACCATGTTCAGGATGTTCACCCCGGCATCACAGGCCGCAGCTACGAGTTTTGAGCATGCATGAGGGCCGGCTGTGACATAAAGTCCCTTGCTGAACTCCTCGTATGGTATTCCCAATTCATCGAGAACTTTTTCTGCCGGGGCCCTAACGGTGATTTTGTTCATCAAAAAGCCGCCGATCCAAAAACCACCGCCGAGGTAATTGTTTCGTTCAATTATGAGTGTTTTAACTCCTTTATTTGCGAGCTCCTTGCCTGCCATAAGCCCGGATGGGCCTCCTCCAACTATGATTGCCTCGCTCTCAGCATAATCCTGCAGGTCTTTCGCAAATCCACTTACAATTGCCCTTGTTATATCCTTTTCTCCTACTGCCTCAAACATCTATTTCACCTTTTCTGTTATCGTCTTTTCCATCCACTATATCACTTCTATCGTCTTATCAATTTGCTTATGCCATCGCTGGTCAATATTCCAATGACCTTTTGGTGCTCATCGACAATCGGCAAGGCCGAAATATCATGCCTATCCATCTTTTTAGCTACTACTTCGATCGGTTCATCTAATTTAGACGTTATGACATCTTTCGTCATTATTTCATCCAATTGACTATATTTTAATGCAACCGCCTTGGATATATCCCATGCAGTTACGATACCTATCAGTTGACCTCCCTTGGATACCACTGGTAAGTGTGTAACTCCCCTCTCCATCATTATCTCCGATGCCTTTTCGATAGTGGAACCTTCTCTTATCGTGGCGATATCCTTGGTCATCACATCCCCGGCCAATTGGTGTGAAAGGAAGTTGGTGATGGCGTAATTCAATTGGCCCGCCTCCAATAAAAAGGCATCGTGACCATAATTCGATGTGAGCTCATGATAGGTTACATCTATATCGTTTGCGCTCAGTGCCATCACGATTTCCTCTGATTGATATGGTGGATAGAGCCAATCAGAGGTAATTGAGATGACCAAAAATTTGGCTTTTACCTTCTTAAAATTTTCGGCCAAAGAACCGTTTTTTGTCATGTTGGAATCTCCACGGGATTGCAACTCTCGCAGTTCGGAGAACTGCGACAGGTCGAAGTAGTCTATTGCCTTTGTTATATACAAATAAGAATTGGCATCGAATCTCTTGACGAAAACATCTCCTTGATGGTGAAGATAGCTTTCCACTTGAAAGTCAGTGGAGAAATCGAAGCCATATTTCTCTTTATATTGAAGCTTTCTGCCAAACTTTTGATACATGGACTCGTCGCTAAGGTATGTTATATGTCCGATCATTCGTGCCAAAGCCAGTCCATTCGTGGGCGGAGATTTGGAATAATAATCGCCATTATTCCAATTCGGGTCTGAGATTATGGCCCTTCTTCCAACTTCATTGAAGGCTATCTGCTGCGGAGAAGAATAGGCCGCTGTTGCGATTGGAATGGCAAGACGAACCATCTCCGGGTGGGAAACGCACCATTGCAAAACCTGCATGCCTCCTGACGATCCACCTATGACTGCAAAAAGTTGTTTGGCGCCCAAATGGTCAATTAATTTTTTCTGGGCATTCACCATATCCAGCGTCGTGATCATCGGAAAATCCAATCCATATGGTCTGCCCATTTTTGGATTGATCGAGGAAGGCCCAGTCGACCCTTTACAGCCGCCAATAACATTGGAGCAGACGACAAAATACTTCGTCGTGTCAAGCGCCTTTCCAGGGCCGATCAAGATGTCCCACCACCCGGGCTTTTTATCCCCTTTATGCCAGCCAGCTGCATGGGCATCCCCCGACAGGGCATGACAGACGAGGATGACATTGCTTTTGTCTTTATTTAATTCACCATATGTCTCATAGGCTATCGTCACCTGGCTGAGAGTACTTCCTCCTTCCAGAACTAAATCATCTGACAGATGGTGGTGTTGTGTTTTCACAATGCCAACTGATTTCTTTTTCATCTTCTTTCTACACCCCAGCTAATGCTCGATCAATGTCTTCGATAATATCCTCGGCATTTTCAATCCCGATGGATAGTCTAACAAACTCTTCTGTAACCCCTGCCTCTCTCTGTTGTTCTGGTGTGAGCTGTGAATGCGTGGTACTTGCGGGGTGGACTGCAAGTGACTTTGCATCTCCCACGTTTGCAAGGTGTGAGAATAACTTTAAACTATCGATGAACTTCTTTCCAGCTTCCAATCCCCCTTCTATCTCAAATCCAACGATGCCACCAAATCCACCCTTAAGGTATCTGCGGGCAAGATTATGCGTCGGATGGTCAGAAAGGCCTGGGTAGATGACCCAGTTCACTTTTGGATGTTCTTTTAAGAACTCAGCAACTGCAAGTGCGTTCTCGCTGTGCCTCTCCATTCTCAATGGAAGCGTCTCCAATCCCATAAGAAATAAAAAGGCATTGAAGGGACTCATACACGGACCCAAATCCCTCGTAAATCTCGATTTCAGTTTTACGATATATGCGAGCTTGCCAAACTCGTCCAAATAGTTCAGGCCGCCCCTATATGCCAAATCATCTTCTGTTATCTCTGGGAACTTTCCGTTTGCCCAATCAAAATTGCCAGAATCTACGACCAACCCTCCGATTGACGTCCCATGTCCGCCTATCCATTTCGTTGCAGAATGCATCACTATGTCACATCCCCACTCGAAAGGGCGGCAGAGATAGGGTGTCGGGAATGTGTTATCGAGGATGAGTGGTATGCCTGCCTCGTGTGCGACCGCTGCTACGCCCTCGATATCGAGGATATTTAGTTTCGGATTTCCTATCGTCTCTGCAAATATGGCTTTTGTATTTTCATCTATTGCATCTTTGAATTTTTCTGGCGAAGGCTCGACGAATTTAACTCCTATTCCGAACTTCTTTGGAAATGTGAGGTCAAACAAGGTGTAGGTCCCACCATAGAGTGTCTTTGATGATACGATGTTGTCTCCAGTGTTCGTGATCGTCAATATCGACAAAAGCGTTGCGGCCTGCCCAGATGCAAGTGATGCTGCGGCAATTCCGCCCTCCAATGCGGCAATCCTCTCTTCCAGGACCTCATAAGTCGGATTCGTAAAGCGATTATATATACCTCCAGGGAAGTCGGGTGCTTTCAGTGCGAACAGGTTTGCGGCCTGCTCCGCATCTTTGAAGTTGTATGCAACGGTTTGATATATCGGAACGGCTCTCGCTCTTGTTGTCGGGTCTGGCTTCTGTCCAGCGTGCAATGCCAGCGTGTTGAATCTATATTCTTTCATTTTAGAACCCCTCTAGTAACTTCTGCATATCTTGATATCACTTTGTTATTCCGATATAAATAGATTGTTGCATAAAATATTCCAAAAAGAATATATACTTGATGTGCATACTACCAATTATGCTTCCGGATTTAGAAGAAATACAAAAAAGGAGAAGGAGTCTTGGCCTTTCGCAAAAGCAACTGGCATCGTATGCAGGCGTGAGTCAATCATTGATAGCAAAGATAGAGGGGGGGAAAATTGAACCCGCATATAGAAATGTCAAGAGGATATTCGAAATGTTGGAAAATGAGATGGGTAAACAAAAAAGGAGGGTATTGGCAAAGGAAATAAGCAACAAAAAGGTCATCGGTGTGGATAAAAAAGACGCAGTCCATATAGCAATAGAACTCATGCGAAAATATGAGATATCACAGCTACCGGTATATGATGAAAATACACCCGTTGGGAGTATTACGGAAAAGGTCATAACCAACAATATAGCGCAAAAAAAAGACCCGAAGGAACTATCAAAAATGCCCGTGGAGAAGGTGATGGAAGAGGGATTACCTCTGATAAGCGAAAATGCGCCAGTGGAGATATTGATTCCTCTCTTACAATATAGTCCAGCAGTACTAACAATAAAAAAAGGGGTGACGACGGGCATAATAACAAAAGCGGATTTGCTAAAGATAATTCGATTGTAAAGACGCTTTAATCATTAGCCCCATCTCAATTCCCACTATGACAACGAAATCCTAAACAAAAAGTCATTTCTGCCATTTAAACAACCGAAATCTTAAATACGCATTTAAATATCTGTTTAAATATGAAGCATCGAAAAATCCTGAAAGTCGGATCGTCCTATATGATCACTTTGCTCATGGATATAGTCCGTGGATTTGGCTGGGACGAAAATACCATGATAAAGGTCAAGATCACAGGACG
>CAYPOB010000055.1:0-5236 GCA_964412405.1 uncultured Methanocellales archaeon
TAACTCTCGTTGATAATCCTGTATCGAGTTGATCGTCATCTTTCCTTTTTTAGCCATATCAATTGCATCCGCTGCTGCTTTAGCTGCCTGCATGGTTGTGATGTATGGGATGTTGAAATCCACAGTAGCACGCCTCATATCGTAGCCGTCTTTGAGAGATAGCTTGGAAGTGGGCGTATTGATGATCAGGTGCACTTCTTTTCCCCTCATCCTGTCAATTATGTTGTCCCCTCCTTCGTGTATTTTCTTGATGACATCTATCCGAATCCCATGTTCTTTCAGGTAACGTGCAGTACCAGCCGTGCCTACGAGTTTGAGACCCATATCCTGCATCTTCCTGGTGATGTCGATCATCGCTGGTTTGTCATCATCCTGCACTGAAACGAATACCGTTCCTTCGGTCGGCAGAGCATTGCCAGCGCTCAACTCTGCCTTGAAGAACGCCCTGGCAAAGTCACGGTCGATTCCCATTACTTCTCCTGTGCTTCTCATCTCTGGACCCAATATCGGATCTGCACCTGGCAGTTTATCAAATGGAAGCACGACCTCCTTCACCGAAACATAGGGAATATCCAGGACATCTGTATATCCAAGTTTCTCGAGGCTGTGTCCGATCATCACCTTGGCGGCGATTTTCGCCAGCGGGATGCCCATCGTCTTGCATACATACGGAACGGTCCTGCTCGACCGAGGATTCGCCTCGAACACATATACTCTGCCATCTTTCGCAGCCATCTGAAGATTGATCAAGCCCTTTACCTGCAACGCCAGTGCAATCCGTTTAGTATAATCTCGCACGGTTTGCAGGACATCATCATCAAGCGACTGCGGAGGGATCACACAGGCCGAGTCTCCAGAGTGGATGCCCGCCTCTTCAATGTGCTCCATTATGGCACCTATCAGTACGTTCTTCCCATCTGAAACCGCATCCACATCTATCTCGGTTGCGTCCTGCAGGAAACTATCTATCAACACAGGATGTTCATGTGATACTTTTACCGCCTTGCGCACATATTTCTCAAGGCTCGTCTCATCGTAGACGATTTCCATCGCCCTGCCGCCCAGCACATATGATGGTCTGATCAGTATGGGATAACCAATCCGTTTTGCGACTTCTTTTGCCTCTTCTACCGAGGTAGCAGACCCATTATCCGGTTGGGGAATGTTCAATTTCCTGAGAAGGCTGCTAAATAGATATCTATCCTCTGCGATGTTGATAGATTCTGGAGAGGTGCCAAGGATAACTGTATCGAGGTCCGATCTGCGCTTAAGCTCTTTTTCCAATGGAATCGCGAGATTCACCGAGGTCTGCCCCCCAAATTGAACCGCCACCCCATATGGACGTTCGGTTTCAATGACGTTCATCACATCTTCAAGCGTCAGCGGCTCAAAAAATAGTTTATCAGATATATCGTAGTCGGTTGAAACCGTCTCCGGATTATTATTTATGATATGGGTTTCGATTCCCTCTTCGCGCAGGGCAAGTACTGCGTGCACCGTACAGTAGTCGAACTCGATACCCTGTCCAATCCTGATAGGTCCTGCGCCCAATATCAGCACCTTTCTTCGATCAGATGGATTTGCCTCACATTGCGTCTCGTATGTCGAGTAGTAATATGGTGTCTTCGCCTCAAACTCGGCTGCACAGGTATCGACCATCTTATATGTATGTTTTATGCCGACCTTCCGACGCAAGTCGGTGATATCCTCTCGCCCCCTTCCGGTCAGTTCTGCGATGCGCTCATCGGTAAAGCCCATGCGCTTGGCCATCCGCAGATTATCGACAGACACGTGCTCTCTCAAATGATCTTCCATATCGATGATGTTCTGGATCTTCCTGATGAAGAACGGATCGATGGAAGTCAGCTTTGTAATTTTTTCGCTCCCGAATCCATGGCGCAATGCATGATATATGACAAACAGCCGCTCATCGGTCGGGGTTCGGAGAAGCTCTTCTATATCATCGCCCCTCCATTCGCCAAATCGCATCTGTATATCGAGCGAGCGCAAGGCTTTATGCATTGATTCTTCCAGAGTCCTTCCGATTGCCATCACCTCGCCTGTACTCTTCATGGCAGTGGTGAGCGTTTTGTCAGCAGTGGTGAATTTATCGAATGGCCATCTCGGTATCTTGAGCACGGTATAATCCACAGTGGGCTCGAACGATGCAGGCGTCTCCTTTGTCACACCATTTGGTATCTCATCGAGCGTCAACCCAATCGCTATTTTGGCTGCCACCCTTGCAATGGGGTATCCCGTCGCTTTGGATGCAAGCGCCGATGAACGTGAAACTCTGGGATTGACCTCGATGACACAATATTCCTCGTCTCTAACCGCAAATTGGATGTTGCACCCGCCTTCGATGCCAAGCGCCCGGATGATTTTGATGGCGGCGCTCCGCAATGTCTGATGGTCTACGTCAGAAAGTGTCTGAGCCGGCGTTACGACGATAGATTCGCCGGTATGAATGCCCATCGGGTCGATGTTTTCCATGTTGCATATCGTAATGCATGTATCGTTTGCATCCCGCATGACCTCGTACTCGAACTCCTTCCAACCGAGCACACTTTCTTCGACCAATACTTGATGAATCCTGGAACGGCTTAATCCCATTTCAACGATACTCTCCAGCTCGGATTTGGTCCTGGCAATTCCTCCGCCAAATCCGCCCAGTGTATATGCCGGTCTGATGATTAGCGGGAGATGAAGCTCCTTCATGGCCTTCATGGCATCTTTTATCGAAGAAACCGCTTCGCTCCTTGGGACCTTCTCGCCGATTCGTTCGATCATCTGCTTGAATAGGCCCCTATCTTCTGCGTTATATATCGCCTCCAATGGCGTGCCAAGCACCTGGAGCCCATATTTATCGAGAATACCTTTTTCCGCAAGTTCGGTGGTAATATTCAATCCAGTCTGTCCACCCAATCCTGCCACTATGCCGTCAGGCCTTTCTTTGGCGATTATCTCTGCGATAATATCCCATTTGATCGGTTCTATGTAGGTGGTATCCGCTACATCTGGATCGGTCATTATCGTCGCCGGGTTCGAATTGACCAACACGACGCTGACTCCCTCCTCCCGCAACGATTTGCATGCTTGAGTGCCCGAGAAATCGAACTCTGCCGCCTGCCCTATCTGGATGGGTCCTGACCCGATTAGTATGACCTTATTGATATCCGGATGCCTCGGCATTGGGTACCTCCGCTGTTTTTACAAAAATATCAAACAAAAACTCAGCATCCCTGGGACCAGGCGATGCCTCGGGATGATACTGGACACTTAGAATCGGCAACGATTCGTGCTTAAATCCCTCGACCGTGCCATCATTTGCATTGATATATGTAATCTGCAAACCAGTTCCGCTCAGGGAATCGGGGTCCACAGCAAAGCCATGATTTTGCGAGGTGATATATACCATTCCCGTGCGCAAATCCTTTACCGGCTGATTGGCGCCCCTGTGCCCAAACTTGAGCTTGTATGTTCTGGCGCCAAGCGCCAGAGCGATGACCTGATGCCCGAGACAGATGCCGAATACTGGCATCTCGCCAGCCAGCTCCCTGACGACGGAAATGGCATTTTTCGCCTGAAGAGGGTCACCCGGTCCGTTGGACAGCAGTAATGCATCCGGCTCATACTCTCGAATTTGTCTTGATGATGTATCCGCTGGAACGACCACGATGTCGACGCCCCTCTCGCTCAAACAGGATAAGATGTTTTGTTTAACTCCGAGATCCATCACGACGAACCGTTTTCCAGCCCCTTCAATTTTATATGGCTTCGCAGATGTCACTTCTCCTATCAGATCCAGTTCGGATATGGCGGGCTGCTTCCTGGCAAGTCGCACCGCTTCCTCTCCGTCGTCATCTCCGGCAATCAACGTTGCGCGCAGAGTCCCCTCGTTTCGTGTGAGGATGGTCAGCATTCTCGTATCGATATCGCTGATGCCAGGTATACCCTCTCCCTCCAGGAAGCTATGAATCGTACCCTTTGATTTATGATGGGACGGATGGTCACAAACCTCTCTGACGACGAAACCGTTTGCCTTTATCCCATCGGATTGAAACTTCTCGTAACTCACGCCGTAATTCCCAATGAGCGGATATGTGAACATTAAAATCTGGCCCTTGTAGGATGGGTCAGTCAACGCTTCTTCATAGCCAGTGAAAGGTGTCGCAAAAACCAATTCCCCATGAGCGATGCCCTCTGCTCCAAACCCCTTTCCTTTAACCACCGTTCCGTCTTCAAGTCCTAATACTGCCTTCATATTGTTCCTCTATAAACACCGGGAAACCCTTTTAAATTCTCGCTTAACACTTTAATACTCTGAGGTAGATATAATGGTTGGATACTTAGATAAAACTAAGCACTAAAGACTGGTCGGGTGAATTTAGTTTGCGAATTGCTCTTCAATTAGGCTATCTGGGAAACAGGTATCACGGTTTCCAAATCCAGCCTCAGGTCCCTACCATTGAGGATAAATTATTCAATACACTGGAACATCTGGGTATAATAGATAATCCAAAAAAGGCAAAATACTCTGCTGCCGGACGGACCGATAGGGGGGTGCATGCACTTGGACAGGTAGTCGCATTTAATACTGATAAGCCAGAGCTGACGATGCCCAGAATATTGAACAGCAAACTTCCAGACGATATATGGGTGTGGGGACGGGCCGAGGTGTCAAAAGCATTTGACCCAAGACGAAAGGCGATCAGCAGAGAGTACAGGTACCTTCTCTATAGGGTGGGTTTGGACATCTCGAAGATGCGGATAGCATCCACGTTATTGGTGGGCACTCATGACTTTGCGAATTTTTCGACGAGGGATGCGGAAAAGAGCACAAAGCGCACGATGAAGCGCATCGAGATAAGGATAAGCGGCCCATTTATAACACTCGACATCACCGCCGACAGTTTCACATGGAATATGGCCCGGAAAATCGTGACTGGGCTCAGCATGGTTGGAGGGGGGAGCAGAGACCTCCTCTGGCTGAGAAGTGTGCTGAAGCCGGATAAATATGTGGAGGTAATAAAATCAGCACCCTCTTTTGGCCTGACCCTGAAAAAAGTTAACTACAGCGGGATCAAGTTTACAGAAGACGAATATGCAAAAAAAGCAGCGGCAAAAACCCTTCGAGATCAATTCATATGGCATGGTACCATGGCAGGGGTTCTTAGGGATATGAAGGATGGTATGGGGCATCAAAATTCAGATAGTTTATATTGATTTATCGTTC
>CAYPOB010000056.1:0-5173 GCA_964412405.1 uncultured Methanocellales archaeon
CGCAAGACGTTAAACTAAAGAAACCTTCTCTGGACCTCCTCCACAATCCCACCACTGCTGCATAATTTACCCGAATTAAATTCCTCTATGCGCACCACTTCCGCCATTATGCCCATGGGGCGCAATTGTTTTACCAATGCATCGACGTCAAAATGTTGATCATGTCCCAGCGCGATTATGTCCGGTCTTATATCCTTCAGTGGCGCGAAGATGTCCGTTTCACTGCCAAGAATTGCCATATCAACCAGTTTAAGTGCTTTTACCATCTCCAATCGCTGTTTCTCAGGGATCATCGGCTTTCGTTTATGTTTAATATTTGAGTCTCTGGCAACGATGACGATCAACTCATCTCCAAGTTCCTTTGCCTTTTTAAGATATGTAAGATGCCCAGGGTGCAATATCTCAAAGGTTCCAGTCGCAAGCACTTTTATCATTCAATCCTCATCTAAAATCGATATGTCGTCCTCGATTTCAACATCCAAGACTGGCAGTTCTATTATTTTTCCAGCAGAGTCGTAGCATGCCCAGCTCTGCCCAGTATATGGATATCCTGCGATGATATTATAATTGCCCCCGCTCCCGAACATCATCAGGTCCTCCCTTGAGGGATGTGTATTTGCAGATGGATGACTGTGAACGGACCCCACACTATCTAAACTCAAGGGCATCATGTACAGTCTCATAACTGCGCTGACCTCTGATGAGATGGTGCCTGGCAGTATGATCACATCGGCGATGATGTCTCCTCTTGCATGCAGCAACCCGGCAAATTCATTTGGGTGTGTGGACTTACACGACTCGAGTATAAATTGCAGAGCGTCCTTTGCTATCCCCTTGATACGTTTCTGAAATATCTTCATCTATTTCAATCGTTCCTTTACAGCAGCTATGATGATGGGTAAAGCTATCGTTGCATCGGCATAAACTGTAACCGCACGAGCGTCTTCACCGACCTTGCCCCATGACTTTGCCTCATCCAGCGTCGCCCCTGATAATCCACCCGTCTCCGCGCGGTCCATGGTGAGCTGTATCGCATAATCAAATCCGCCCCTTGGCGTGACGATCATGGACTGGAGTATGAAGTTCTTGGGAACGCCCCCGCCAACGAACATCGCGCCCGTCTTCTTCGCGCCATAGCAGATGTCCATGAATTCGCGCATGTCCTTGAATGTGTCAACATCAAGTTTCTTGGTCTGCGTGTATAGCCATGCCTGCAACCCAATAGCAGAATCTGCGATCGCGGGGCAGAATATCGGGACATTTTTTTCTGCAGCCATACTTATGATCGAATTGGGGTCTTTGACCCGCACTCCTATCTCCGTCAACAACTCCCTTACTCCCATGCGTTTCCTATCGATGTCTGCAAAAATATCCAAAAGCCTATCCTCGAAAACGGTAAAGTGACGTTCCGGAAGAAAAACGTCGAATATGCGATTGATCTGCCTGCGTCCCAGTTCAATGTCATCTACCTGTTCCACTTCTTTGTAGTGATGTCCTCCAAATGCTTCGATCAAATCGTGAACGATGTTTGCGCCTGTAGTGACGAGAACGTCTATCTGCTGGTCTTTTATCAAATCCACGACAATCTGCCGCATTCCTGCCGGCACCATTGCCCCGGCGAATCCGAAAAACTTCGTCCCGTCGTCTCGTAGCATCTCTTCATAAATATCAACGGCTTCTGCCAGTCTGCCCGCACCAAACGCAGCCCCCTTCATTTCTCCAATTAGTTGATTTACCGTCATATCCGACTCAAGTCGTATTTGTTTGATTGGCTTTTGCAACACTTTACTCACCCCTCTTTTTTGCTACAATGAACTCCCGAATCAATTTTGCACCCAGCAAGGCAGTTTGCCCGTGGTCATAATTGGGCGCAATCTCAACCATATCAAATCCAACCGTGCGAGAAGCTATGCTTTTAATGACGAACCTAACGTCAGATGGAGTCATCCCAAATGGCTCGGGCGTCCCCACCGCCGGCGCGTATGCAGGATCGATGACATCGACGTCTATTGAGAGATATATCCTATCAGTACCTAAATAATCGAGCGCCTCCTGTACAATCACATCGATGCCCTTTGATTGAACCTGCTCTGAGGTGTAAAACCTAATGCGGTTTTGCCTGGCGAAATCATATTCTTCCCTCGCTCCGCTCCGAATTCCAATGGAGACATAGTTTTCTACGCCGCATTCCTCAAGGATGCGCCGCGAGACGCATGCATGACTCTGCTTACTTCCGCCGTATTCGTCTCTCTGGTCGAGGTGTGCATCCAGTACCATGACCCCCACATCATCGAATGCTTGAATACACGGTCCTGTCAGTGCATGCTCCCCGCCCATCATGATGGGCACCTTATTACTCTTTGTGATTTTCTCCACTGCTAATCGTACGAGTGCAAGCGTCTCGTCTACATTGGTGCTCACTTCAATATCGCCCAGGTCGCAGAATGGTATCTCGCATAAATCCACGTCATGCTCTGAACTATAGGTCTCAAAATTGTAAGATGCCGCTCGCATTGCTGCAGGCGCTGATCTGGCGCCAGGACGAAAACATGACGTGCCATCGAAAGGTGCCCCGAATATAACAAATTCCGAGTCATTATAGCTGGCATCGGCATCTGCAAAAAGGGGGCGGACAAACAATTACATCACCGCATATCTATTTTTCTTTTTCCCATGCTTTCAAGATATATGATTTCCTGCCCTGCACTCAATTTGCCCTGCAATTCCTTTTGGATCTTAAGCTCAAACGTAGAGTAGTCCTCCATGCACATTAGCTGTGCGGAATCTTTTCCAGAAAAAGACAATATCTGTGCTTTCTTACGCTCAACTATGGGTACGTATATCTTAGTACTGATTGGCTGTACTATCGACCTTTTTTGATTGTCGAATATGCCAACTACATCTATTCGTGCCTTTGCAGACCCGTGTTTACCTGGTTTAGATGTGACGATGTTAAGGATTGCGCACGGCTCATCATTTATAATGACATATCTCCCGTGTTTGAGCGTTCTGACCTCTGTCTGTTCTTTCATTAACGTATCCTCTCCCTTAATCTCTGTAACACCTTAATATATATACCACAATTTAAATGTATGTCAATGATTATATCATAGTATCATGAAAAGATTATGCAGGGATATTGCAGATGCAGTTGGCGATGCCATCAAAGACCTTATCAATGTTGCGGAGGGAGGAACAATACTGTATAAAGGAGCGGATGGCACCCCCACCGCCAGGATAGACGACGTCGCTGAAAGGGCAGCACTTCGCGTTTTAAAGGAAGATGGACGGTCAATCAGGCTGGTAAGCGAAGAGATAGGAAGCATCGTCTTGGGCGAGCACCCCGAGTTCACCATCGTATTAGACCCAGTAGATGGGACATATAATGCCATCCATGGCATACCCTTTTATTCAATTTCCATAGCAGTGGGGGGCTCCGATCTCTCTCAAGTACATTATGGATATATCAAGGACCTGGTGACAGGGGATGAATACCATGCAGAAAGAGCCATGGGAGCATTCATGAATGGAAAAGAGCTCAATGTAGCCTGCAAGACCAATCTGGATGAATATTGCGTGTCGGTTAACGGATGTATGCCGTTGATGGGCTTTATGAATAAAAACAATAAAAGGATTCGGCTGATGGGGAGCGCCTCGCTCGAATTATGTTATGTGGCATCCAATAGGTTGGACGGATTTGTCGACATCAGAAAGCGCTTGCGCATCACAGATGTGGCAGCAGGAAAACTCATCGTAGAAGAGGCGGGCGGAATCGTGACGGACGATAGCGGCGCCATACTGAACTCGCCATTTGATGTCAGAAAAAGGGTCAATATCGTAGCTGCTAACGAGGGGGTACACAAGGAGCTGATTACCAGATTACAGGAGGTGATGTAGGTGATACCAAAGAAAATAGGCATTGTTTCACGATGCGACACAGTGGAGGCGGTTCAGATGGTCAATGCCATCGTGAACTCCTTCCAGGATTTGATCAAGATAGTTCTGGAGCCGCGAGCTGCAACCGAAATAGGCAAACGTGAATGTGCGTCTTCCCTATCCAAGATGGACGTGGATATGATTATCACGGTTGGAGGAGATGGAACTATACTGCGCACCATCCAGCTACTCTCCAGACCAACGCCCATCCTCGGCATCAATATGGGAGATGTAGGATTTCTTGCCGATGTCCATCCGACAAATGCCAAAGAGGTGATCGAACAGGTACTCGGTGGATTTGAGATACAGAAGCGTGCGCGACTTGCCGTGCACGTGAATGATAAAAAGTTTCCTCCTGCGACCAATGAGGTGACAATTATCACCTCAAGACCGGCCAAAATACTACACTTCAGAGTTTTAATCAATGGGAAAGAAATCGAAACTACAAGGGCTGATGGTGTTGTAGTTGCAACACCCACCGGCTCGACTGCATATGCCATGAGCGCCGGCGGACCCATCATCGACCCACATGTAGATGCCTTTGTGATCGTGCCCCTCGCCCCATATAAATTATCTGCCAGACCATGGGTCATTCCAGGGGATAGTGAAATAACGCTTGAGTTGTTGCGCATAGACAAGAACGCCACGATCGTCATAGACGGACAGCATCGTCAAACCATCACAAAAGAGGACATCGTCACATTTATCAAGGCAAGAGAACCTGCGCTCTTCGTCAGGACGGATAGGGATTTTTATGCAAAAGTCAGAGACAAGTTAGTGGTCTGAACGATGGATAAAATAGGGTCAGTCATAATTGATAATAATTGATAATAATAGAGTTTATTGGTGATATCGCCCTCATATAGAAAATCTCATATAGATAAATTTTATATAGATATATAATCATATCCCTCATAGTTACGAGTTAAAAAAAGCAAAAGGTGTTCAGATGATCGACAAATTCGTCAATATAATCAAGAAGATTTTTGGTGCCGATAAGACCAGAGTAGTTACAGATAAGGATGGGACGGTCAGCGAGTTAATTCAGATGATTGATGGTCTTGCAGAGGAGGTGGTCATTGATCGACGAGGTTTTTCCAAACAGAAAGCGATGTATGGGGATGCTCTTAAAATTATACTGGAGAAGCAGGGGGAAGCCGAAGCAAGAGAGCTTTGTGTGTGGATCATGGCTCACATAAAAAAATATGGAAAAGCTCCGAAAAGCAAAAACGTGAGA
>CAYPOB010000057.1:0-2948 GCA_964412405.1 uncultured Methanocellales archaeon
ACTCCTCCTCCAATTCCAGTACGGATGGTCTTCAGCCCCAAGGAGCTTATACGCTCCTGAACCTCAGGTATGCGCTCGGGATATGTATTGATGAACACTGATGGTCCTGTTTGCATCGAAAAATACGCTGGAATGCCCTCTTGTCGCATCTTTCTGACCTCTGCGATAACCTGAATACTCTCTGGCTTGTATGTAACCAACCCACGTTTTCCGGTCATCGTCAGCCCGTGTAATTCAAGTGAATCCACCTCTACCAAGTGCGCAACTTTTTCCAGATCGCCTGCTTTAATTGCGGCTTCTATTTCCTCTATTCGCGCGTTAGCACTCTTAATCCGTGCCTCGAAGAATGGCGATGTAGTTACATCCAAGTGCACATCTTCTGTTCGGATATCCGAAGGTACTGGAACTATCAGTATGCCCATATCCAGGTCAGATTTGGTGGCGATCTTTTCTGCATACGAACTTTCATCGTCTTTTCCAGTATACCAGCGCGCATATTCGCCTGCGACACTTCTGGATGCGGACCCGGCGAGCCTCCTCGCTATCCTGGATATGAGTTTAAGGTCCCATCCATATCTCTCGTCCAGGTTCGTTGCCCTAAATGCCGCTCCTGCAAGTGCTGCTCCACCGGATGATGAGAAGCCCAAACCTTTCGCCTCGTTATAACTTAAACTGTTCTCAGATGCTACCCTGCATCTCTCTGTAGTATCCGCCAATTCCCGCACCCTGTTTATGACCGTCAGGCATCTCTGGAGTGCTGCTCCCCCTTCCACCATCTCTTTGCCATTCATTATAACAGTGTCCCGCTCGAAATCGCCAAACTCCACCGTCGTCTTTGTATGGAGCGCATCGACATTGACGGAGATGCTGTCATGGAATGGAATTCGCAATTCTTTATCTATAAGCCCGTGATACTTGAGCAGTGCCTGCATCGGATGTGCTATTGCCGTCGCCTTCATTTTATCCTCCAGAATGGTAATTCTACATCAACCTACATAAGTTTAAGAGTAATAAAAGCACGATGTATGATTTATGCGATATGAGGGAAGATTGATCATCTGGCCTGCATACATAAATAGTAGCAAACCCAAAAGTGGCGGCAGAATAGTTTCAAAGAAAGATGGGGTTTGTGCACCCCAACTGGAGGAAATCGAGATGGCTGCCAAAAACCTGAGTCTAAATCCAACGGTAGAGCCAGATAAAGCATATCCCAAATCAGCATGGGAGATCAGCGGACGGGTAATCGTAGATGACAAAGGTCCTAAATCCCTTATCGCCAAGAAAATAGCGAACGAGATCAATAAATTGAGAAAGAATTGAGAATTACCGATCTTGTGGTGTCTCGACTCCCTCTACCAATTCTTTCCCGGCCACTACCTCATCGATACTGTGGATCACCGCACCCTGATTTTCGATAGTTGATTTTATCGTAGAATAGTCCATATCGCTCCCCTTGATGGTAATCTTAATGTTCTCCGTTTTCTGATCAACTTCATACAGGCTTAGATTGACTCCAGTTACTCCTTTCACTTCACACAGGCTTTTTGCCAAGTCCATCATCGATGGTTGATGGGGCTTCAAGACATCGAGTACTAATCGCTGTATACCAGTCATCGACTTTCACTTCACAATAACAATCACGGAAGGAACGCTTATAACTTTTGCGGCAGATGTATGTATCATGATCGATTTGCACACTCATACGACTTTTAGCGATGGAGAACTGATACCTGCCGAGTTAGTGCGTCGAGCAGTGGTTCAAGGATACACGGCAATCGGACTCACCGACCATGTTGACTTTTCCAATGTAGAATATGTCCTGACCAACCTGAAAAAGATGGACCTGGAGGGAGAAATGGATATGCAGGTCGTGATCGGAGTCGAGATTACTCATATACCTCCTGCCAAGATTGAAAAATTGGTGGCCAAAGCAAAACAGCTCGGAGCAGAATTGATTATAATACACGGAGAAACCATAGTGGAATCTGTTGCACCCGGGACCAACAGCGCAGCAGTTAATTTAGAGGATGTGAACATATTGGCACACCCAGGATTCATCTCGATTGAGGATGCCGAAATAGCACGAGATAACGAGATATGTCTTGAAATCACGTCGCGCATGGGACACTGCATTACAAACGGCCATGTCGCAAAAATCGCCAACGAAGTCGGCGCGATGCTAGTGGTAAATTCAGATACACACCGTTCGACCGACTTGATTACGAAGAATACGGCGGCCGATATTGTGATGGCGGCAGGACTGGATAAAAATGATGCGGATAAGGCGACAGGAGTCAACCCCCTTAAACTGTTGAAGTCCCTACGAGCGAAATGTTGAAGTCCCCTTGAGATTACAACTCTCGCAGAGGTCACAGATGAAACATCTGTGAGATTTGCCAGATTGAAAACCGACTAAATCCGAGGATTTAGTCGGTTTCTGAGTTAGTCAGTCTCTGATCTGCGACATGTTGAAGTCCCCCTGGGACTACAACTCTCACAGATCTTTGATCTGTGACACGGCCAAATGTTGAGACTAATATAAGTCTTGCGAAAGTATTATATACTAAAAGATACCTATATTCTCTACTAACTTTAAAGGAGTATATGTATTGAAGAGATTAGGCACCGTTCTTCATCTATTGGGTCATAAGGGCTTGATTGTACGGGGCGAGTCCGACGATAAAATGCCAAAGATGAACTCAGTAGTAATAATGAAAAAGATGAAGAGAATCGGAAGAATATACGATATTTTTGGACCCGTAAGATGTCCATATATCTCCATCAGACTTTATGATGACATCAGTGTTTCCGATGCACGTGCGCTGAAAGGACAGCGAGTTTACTCATTAAGGCAAAAAGGTGTATGATTTATGGAAAAGATAAAGGCGGCCGAGGAAGTCGAAAAGAAGGTTAAAGTAATCGAAGATATCCCTGCAGAGTCTCAACAA
>CAYPOB010000057.1:3048-4997 GCA_964412405.1 uncultured Methanocellales archaeon
ACACGAGGACTGGAGAGAATATGAAGAGGCTAAAACGCAGTGCTCGGAGTGCAATAGCACCAAACTCGTGCACGATTACGAGAGGGCAGAACTCGTATGCAGCGAGTGCGGACTTGTACTCGAGGAGGATTTTATCGACATGGGGCCCGAGTGGCGGGCGTTCGATCATGACCAGCGAATGAAGCGTTCCAGAGTGGGGGCGCCAATGACACATACGATCCACGACAAGGGTCTGAGCACGATGATCGACTGGCGGAACAGAGATTCATGTGGCAAGTCCGTATCATCGAAAAACAGAGCACAGTTATACCGGCTGAGAAAATGGCAGCGCAGAATCCGAGTGAACAATGCGACCGAACGAAATCTCGCATTTGCGTTATCGGAGTTGGACCGAATGGCATCGGCACTGGGGCTGCCAAGAAACATCAGAGAGTCTGCCGCGATTATCTACCGTAAAGCGGTGGAGAAAAATTTAATCAGGGGGCGCAGTATCGAAGGAGTTGCTGCAGCCGCATTGTATACATCGTGCAGGAGGAATTCCGTGCCAAGAACACTGGACGAAATCGCAGAGGTGTCGAGGGTGAGCAGAAAGGAGATAGGGCGAACGTATCGATTCATATCCAGAGAGCTTAAACTTAAACTCATGCCGACGTCTCCAATTGATTATGTATCGCGATTTACCTCTGGATTAAATCTCAAAGGCGAGGTGCAGTCCAAGGCGATTGAGATCTTGCGCCATGCTGGAGAGAGGGAGCTGACATCGGGAAGAGGTCCCACAGGGGTCGCGGCGGCCGCTATCTATATCGCATCCATTCTCTGCGGAGAACGCAGAACGCAGAGAGAAGTGGCAGATGTGGCAGGCGTGACCGAAGTAACCATCAGAAACAGGTATAAGGAGTTGGCAGAGGAGCTCGACATCGAAATAATCCTTTAAAACGGTCATTCTCAAAGAGAATGACCTAAATAAGGTATGTTATTATAACGTCAGTCAAATATGCTATGCCAAAACATCCAGCCAGCGCCCCTATGGCAATTGCAATGAATACCCTGTATGGGTCCATGCCCATCATGCGCCCGATGATCGATGACATAACTGCTCCACTTCCCTGAAATGGTACAATCACAAGAAGGACGATACCGGTAAAGGCGAATCGCCTCATCCAGTGGCGCTCTTTTAGAATCATTCCACCTCGCTCCCCCATGGCTGCAATGGTCTCTCCGAGTACTGGAACTCTCTTGAGATGGTCAAAGTTCCATACGAGAAATAGTGCAGTTACGATATCGATGAACGCAATGGAAGAGGCGGCGAGAGCAGGGTGAACGCCAGCGGCGACGGCGATGGGGATTACGGATTCCTTTCCAGCCGGCGGAATAAAGTAAGCAGTCATCATGGCGATTACCTTGACAAAGGTAGCACTATCTAACGTCAGATACATGATGAAGATCACTCCAGCAGCGATGTTAAATGGGATGACAAATTTAATTAATGCCGGCATCTTTTTCCTAAAAACGCGGTCCTGAACGCCCCTCAATTTCAAAATCAGATTCAGTTGATTCATGAGATTATTACCATTTAAACAAGGAACTCGTTTCAAAACTATTTATAGTGTGAGGTCTCCCTTCCATATTGGGGGGATGAAAATGAAGTTTGAGGAAGTATCGGGTGAGCAATGGGGGTTCATAGAGCCCTTGTTGCCGCCCCAGCCCAAGACCAGAGGCAGACCTGTATTTATAAGATTCGACGAGTAGATTCCTACAAACACAGAGGAGCTGTAGAGCGATTCTTCGCCTGGCTGTTGAACTTCAAAAGAATCGTCATAAGGCATGAAAGACTGGTCAGAGTCTATCAGGCATTCATCAATCTGGCTAGCATCCTCATCCTGTGGGGGATTTTGAAATGAGTTCTATATATACATTACTCGATAAAAACGAGATAAAAATTTAGAGGG
>CAYPOB010000058.1:0-4305 GCA_964412405.1 uncultured Methanocellales archaeon
AATATTAAATTTGTCTATCTTGAATCAAGATAGGTTGAACAAAATAAACCAAAAGGAGGTTAAAAAAATAATGAATAACATAAGAAAGAAGATTACAGCCACATTCTTAACGACACTAATGATACTATCGGTCTTAGCCGCGTTCGTGACGCCGGTGGGGGCGATAGGTACGACACCAGGCGAAAGATATAATACTTTTACATTAACACCAGGTGGAGCTAACATCGCATTGATTGGTCAGGACATTCGGATGGTCACTGCTACAGATGTTACGATCACATGTACAGCCGGAACTGGAGATGGGCTTGTGTTCACTGCTGTATCAGTTGGCGGATATGCCATTTTTAACACATCTGTGCTGCTCCCAGGTACATACAGGCTAGCCAATGCAGCGGTCACAAACCACATCTTAACTGTTGGTGCCCCAGTTCTAACCATCGACACAATGTTTTTCGGGATAACTGCGGCGGTGACCAACGTTGAAGAGTTTGATGTTGGAGAATGGATGGGAATATGGTGCGACTACGGGGCACCAATATCGCTGACCAACATTGTAGAGGGGGTATTAGTGGATCTTCATTTGACGACCAACATAGCTGATGCGGACAGAGGAACTATACGACTCGTCGACCCGGCTGGCAACGTACAC
Source organism: uncultured Methanocellales archaeon (assembly GCA_964412405.1). Classification (GTDB taxonomy): domain Archaea; phylum Halobacteriota; class UBA148; order UBA148; family JAJOKI01; genus JAJOKI01. Next base: position 650 of record CAYPOB010000058.1, read on the forward strand.
GCGGTGCATGGTGGACCAGAGTGGATAGCTGTCGTATGTGGGGTAGGTAGTTTGAGGGATGTGGACATGACCAACATCGGTGCGTTCATACTTAACACGACTGGCATGACGCCTGGCACGTGGACGATAGAAGTTAAGACAGTAGCAGCTTATGCACAGGGATTGTCGATGAGATCGAACGTGGCATCGCTGACGATAATGGACCCGGTACTTGATATCAGTGCGACCAAGACCGCAGTCGATATGGGAGAGAGGACGACGTTCACGGTTACGGGAGTTGCAGGGCATGAGGTCCACATAACCACAGATCCCATAGGGAATGTAAGAGTTACTCCACACACGAATGACATAGGATATATACCACCAGAGCACGATAGCTTCTTGATAAAGATACCAACTGACGGAACATTCGAGTTCACGGTGAGCTTCTTTGGTGACGGCACACATATCGTGGAGGCTAAGGATATCTCCATCATTCCATATACAGATGCATCGATTGACATCGTCGTAAGTGCAGTACTTATACCAGGAGTGACACCACCACCACCACCACTTCCACTACCAGCTCCGCCAGCTCTACCTGTTGAGCCACCAGTTGAGCCAGAACCTGAACAAATTCCAGGCTTCACAGCGATATTCGCAATCCTCGGACTGCTTGCGGTAGCATATCGGCTGAGACGAAGAGAAGAGTAATGTAAGCAAAACGAAGGGCTAAACGCCCTTCCCTCTATTTTTTTATCTCGTTTTTATCGAGTATGTTTATATAGTATTTTCATCATCGTTGTAATGAAATATAGATATTTGGGTTCACATTGGGATTGTTTTCAACAATGAACATAGGAGTCATCACTCGTGGAGAATACGGATTGGACGTGGTCGAAACGATCGAGTCCAGAACCGATATGTCCGTGGTATCGACGACCATGCCATCAGATCTGCCCGAGTTTATAGAGGACGCGACCTCTTTTCTGAAGGGCATTGATGAGGCGGTATTCGATGTGGATATGTTGATCACCTATTCGCTTCATCCGGACCTGACGCCGGAAATCATAAAACTGGCTGGAAAATATGGCACCCATGCCGTCATCGTTCCCGGGGGATATGTTAGGGCTGGTACAAAAAAGCGATTGGATAAACTGTCCCAAAGATATAAAATTCATATTTTAGTCGATGAGATTTGCTGCACGCTAGAAACATGTGAGAACGACATCATCAACGAATTCGCATCCAAGCTCGGGCGCCCGAAATACAAGGTCACCACATCCGATGGCATCATCACAAAAGCAGATGTGGTCACGGGAACGCCCTGTGGCGGCAGTTGGTTTGTGGCAGAAAAATTGATTGGGGTATCAAGCAGCGATGCACCGACCAGGGCAAGCCTCTTGATACAATATTATCCATGCAGGAATGAAAATATCCATAAGGCGGCAGAAATTCAAATAGATGCCATCATCGAGGCATTGGGGACGCCAACTTCATGATATCCAATACTTCGTTTATGCCCGTTATCGTAAAATGGGGTTTAATTCCGTCCTCTGGCAGTTCTCCGCTTTTGTTGTACCATATTGAATAGATGTTGGAGTTGTTTGCCCCTGCCATATCGATTTTAATATTATCGCCTATGAACATGGCGTTTTCTGGTCTTGTTTTCAATCTCTCCAGTGCGAATTTAAATATCCGATGGTCTGGCTTGTAGACCCCGAGATTTTCCGAGATGATTATATCATCGAATAGTTCGGCCACATCCCCAAGATGTTGCAAAAGCTCTTCACTGTCTCCGTTGGATATTATGCCCATCTTCATGCCATCATCTTTCAACGTTTTTATCACATTTCTGACCTGGGATGATACAACACATTTCCGATCTAAAAGCCGTTTGCAGAGCATATTGAGTTCGTCCAATCGAACATCGCTTACCGGGATTGAATGTTTTAGAAGGGCATCTTTCAAGCTGGTTCTGTATATCGTTCGGATGTTCAAAAACGGGCGTTTTTCTTCAATTATATCGAACATCGTATTGATAAATCCTTCATTCCAATACTTCATGAATTGGTGCGGGTCCATGTCGCATTCGATATCTTTTAACACCTGCACGGGTAGGTCATGGAAATAATCTCTTATATCTATGATGGTTTCGTATGCGTCGAAGAATATCGTGTCTATGTTCATTTAAACCCCATATAAATTACCACCGAATCAATTAAACCTTTTGTTCGAAAGAACTTTGATGATCGAATATTTTATCGATTCGCACATCTTCACTGTTCTGCCCAATATGGACTCTTTAAATCCATATATGCGGACAACGCAGCAGTTGCACCTTCGGCACATGCCATCACGATCTGTTTTGCGCCACCCGTCACATCGCCTGCGGCATAAACCCTTGGAATGTTCGTTCGCTGGTTTTTGTCGGTGATGATATATCCCCCTCTATCCAACTTTACCCCGATTGACTTGGCAAGTTCATTGTTGGGCGACTCGCCGATGGATACAAATACGCCCTCTACGTTTAGCTCATCGTGGACATCATCTTTTATGTTGTGAACTGCCACGCTCCTGACGAAATCGCCCCCTTTTATTTCCTTCACCACGGAATTCCAGAGCACCCCAATCCCCAGTTTAAATAGCTCACTTTGCGAATGGCTGTCCGCTCTGAGCTGATCCCGTCGATGTATTAGTGTGACGTCACAGCCAATGTTTTTGAGATAAATCGCGTTCAATACCGCTGTATTGCCACCGCCAACCACGAGAACGTGCTTTTTCTTAAAGAAAAAACCATCGCATATGACACACTGGGACACTCCTCTGCCTGCGAATTCCTCTTCGCCGGGCACGTCAAGTTTTTTATGGAACGCGCCAGTAGCCAGTATCACTGCATCGGACACATAATCTTCTTTGGCGGCAACTACTATTTTTTCCTTCAACTCCATGCTCAAAACCCTTTCTAACTTAATATCGGCATATCGGGATGCATGCGCCACCATCTTATTCATGAGATCCCTGCCACCTATGCTCTCAAAACCTGGGTAGTTCTCCACAAGGGGCGTATCGTTCACCTGCCCGCCAGGCATGCCTCCCTCAAGTATCAGCGTCTTTAGACCGCTTCGCACAGCATATATTCCCGCTGTCAGGCTCGCAGGACCCGCTCCGATAATGATTGCGTCATAAGCATTATTCATAAAATCACCAATTTTTTAACATCTGTGACCTCTGTGAGGCGGTTGTTCATCATCCAACCCATATAATGAGTTTTTGTGATATATACTTTACAATTTACACTCCAGGTCGCACCGAGTTTCCCCCCTTCCTACCATAAACGTTTTAACATAGTGATGACAAGTTTGAATTATAGGGACAATTATGGCCGAACAACATCATGAAAATTATACCGAAGGAGCGCTGGAATAACTGGATCGCACGGACAAAGGAGAGTGGATTCAGCCTCTCTGACTCCGACGATGCGCCAGATACTACCATCTTCGTCAACATGGGGAGGAGGATGCGGTATTAGCCTGTCTGAAAGTCATAAACAGGTTTGGTAAGGGGAAAATACCCAATAGCAAAGCCCAGGAGGACATCAATAACATCGAAAAGATAGTCCTCGCAAAGGTCGAACCCATCAACGATGATATATGGGCATGATGATTCAATCGATT
>CAYPOB010000059.1:0-4266 GCA_964412405.1 uncultured Methanocellales archaeon
GTTCGAAGAACTGGTGGAGTTGCAGTCCCTTCGGGACTTCAACACTATGATAATGCTGAGCTGAAAGCGATCGAATCCATCGTGCGTGAAGTGGAGATTGAGCACGGAGGATGTGGATTCTACCAGCCAGCATCGACCTATCACCGATTTATGAGCGGACTGGTCGGCGGCAAAATGTCGAGCAGTAATCCGAACAGCGTCATCGCGCTCACCGAATCTCCCGATGTTGCAGCTACAAAAATTAAAAAGGCAAAAACGGGAGGTCGTATCACTCTTGCAGAGCAGCGCCGGTCCGGTGGCGAACCTCAAAAATGCACAGTTTACGAACTTTTGATGTTCCACCTGCTCGAAGATGACGAGCAACTCGCCGAGATATTCGAAAAGTGCCGAGATGGCGGGCGCACCTGTGGGAAGTGCAAGGCGCTTGCGGCGGAGCTGATGTTCAATTTCCTGAAGGAGCATCAAGAGAAGCGCGAGCTAGCAAAAGAGCGATTGGATGAGTTTGGGCTGAAGATTTAAATCTCTGATTTCCCTTTTATCCGCTGTTAGGCGACGCAGCTTTTAAGGCTAACTGAAAGCGGCCTCTCTGTAAGTGCGCTCACTTTTAAGATGGAAAACCCGATGATGTTCTCTTCTTCATCAACTTTTTCCATTAATGCATCGTTTTCTGTCTCCCTGAAGTATCCTGCTTTTCTCTCAAAAAGGACTTCAAGGTAATCCCCTTCCTTGTCATACCAAATTTTTATTTCTTTTCCCATAACATCTCCCCCCTCTTTATCGTATCCGTAAAATATGCAGTTATGATGAACAAATCACCAACTAATACTTTAACTACGGTACATAAATACTTCTCGGTAACAGGTGTGATGTCGTAATGCCGATAAAATAGTTCAACTTCCAGATCTGTTCTTGATTTGCAAATTCTTCCCTTCATAAAAACCTTAAGTTAACAGTACCCAATCAAATGACAAAAAAGTTATAAACTTATTTAAATTAAATACCTCGATGTTTATACATTTCTTCTTCTAATGTAAGCTTTTCTAAAATATAAAATTGTCCTTCTCTTAATCCTCCACAAAGAAAACCAAATGCATCTGAATAAGCATTATCCACTAACATATAATATCCACCCTCAAGCTCATAATACACAAGTTCACCTAACATATTTGCAAATTCTTCTGGAGTTCCGCCTATTGCAGCAATGGCAATTGCGTGGTCTATTTCTCTACCTTCCGCATTAACTGAAGCCACATATGCAGAAATTCCGAAATGATTGAAAAATGCTACTTGAATAATTGCCATATCTTCACAATCTCCTGCTCTTTCTCTCCAGGTTTCATATGGTGTCTGCACGAAATCAGCACCAGGTCTTCCATCCCCTACCCCTACAGGAAATCCCCATCCATCTTTTCTATTTTCATCATCCCATCTATAAATAATATTATCTTCAACCCAGTAAAAGAAATCTTGAGCTTCTCCTAAATCAAGCTCCATATTCCAATTTGTATCAAAACCATCAAAAAATCGTGCTAAATCTGATGGTATAATTTCTTCAGATACTGGAGGGATGTCTACAATAGGTTGAATTATTCTATCATCTATTGGAATAAAATCTAGTATTAATGCTATAGATTCATCAAGAAATATGCGATCTTCTTGAGCAAATTCTTCAAACATTGATGCCCATTCTTGAGCATCGGATATATCTTTATCAGTTATTCCAAAATCTGGTTGTGTTCTCTGTATAAAAGCAAGGTTATTAGCATAATTGTTCCATTTTTCACTTAATTCTTCTGTTCTTCTTATATGTAATTCAAGTTTAATTAAATATTGTTCAAATTCATCAAATAGCAAAATATCCATTAAAACGTCACTATCAATAAACCAATCAATTGTACTTAATGTTAAATCAACATCAGTACGATATAATTCAAATATGGTTCTCCAATAAATTTTATCATCTTCAGACAATTCATTTTCTATTGCTTGAAACTCTCTAAATGCAGCATCAATATAAGAATGAGCGCTGTATGTTTTTGTCTTTGCAATTTCATAATCTCCTCTATAGATCGCATCCCATGCAATATCAAGATTAGAATCTGCTTTATCAAGCTCAGCATTTATATTATTAATGGGTTCTTCAATACAGCCTAATGTACTAATGCTTATAAGTAGCATGTACATAATTAAAACTATTTTTTTATTATTCATATTCTTCTATCTTGATATAACCTGATAGGTCTATATAATGGTGTCTTTATTAGAACAACTTTGCACATAAAGTCCCTTTTTCCAAGCACCTTGATAACTTTCTGAGGAGTAAGAGATGATAATTTAGATATCTTGCCTCTACCGTTAAGGGTGTATTCTAAAGTTCCTTCCTCTGTTGTATTAAAAGTTCACTTAATGGCATATCAAGGCATTGCACCGATACTTGATGTTGAAATACCGTAGGGATTACAACTCCACCAGATTTTCAATCTGGTGCATGTTGCGGACAACATCACCCAAATATCATCCCCATGCCTGTTGCAGCCGACTCATCCTCTGCCTCGATTTTTTTTATTACCTCTTCTGCCTCTTTTCCCGCCACCTTCTCGATATTCATGCCTTCCAACAGCTCATCGACCTTTTCGATCATTTCAGGCGCAGATTTTATAGATAGATAATATCCTTCGCGCTCCGAGTCCATGAGCCTGCACTCCCGGACAGTATATCCCAACTGCTTGAGCATATCATCTCTTAAAATTCGCTCGACATCTTTTTTGGTATCGTAATCGTAAAAATATAATGTGTTCAAATTATGCCCTCCGTTTGATAGGAGCATATATTTTATCTGGGATAAACGTTTTCAATGTAAGTAGTTACAAATAATAGATATTGCATTTTAAATCAGGAGTTGGTCAAAATAGACCGCATAAACAGGCTTAACGAAAAACGCATATTATTGGCGCTCAACAAAGACATATCCGCAAGTCCACAGAAACTTGCAGAGATTTCCAATCTCAAAGTCGATACTGCCATGCAGTCAGCGTTTTCACTTGCCGAAAGAGGGCTGGCGGCAGTAGAGGAGAAAACGATCAAATCTCACTCGCTTACGGATGAGGGGATATTATATGCACAGCAAGGACTCCCTGAACAACGAATTATCGATTTTATGGGAGGAAAAGAACGCACACTGTCCGAGTTAAAGAGGACGTTTCCATGGAGAGATATCAGCATTGCGCTTGGCTGGTTGAAGCGAAAGGGACTGGCGACTATCGAGAAAAAAGGCGAGGAAACGATAATCGGGCCAATCAAAACGGGCAAAAAAGACGTTCAGAGGGAAATCCTGGACTTTCTGCACTCACACCCTTCCGATGGTCTAACGAATTTTTCATCCACGACCATCCGAGAATTGCTCAACAGAAACTTGATCAGCGCTATCGAAAAAACATCTCGCACCATCGCCATTACAGATGCGGGGCGCAAGTTAGTACAGAAAGGCATTGCGCTTACAGACGAAGTCGGACAGTTGACCTCTGACTTGATCAGGTCGGGCAAATGGCGAGAGGGGGTATTGCGAGCATATGACATACACGCGCCGACACCACAGACCTTTGCTGCGAAAAAGCACCCATATCAACGACTGCTCGATATGATGCGCCAAATATTCCTGGAGATGGGCTTTGAGGAGATAAGGGGGGACTTCATACAGACGTCGTTCTGGAATTTCGATGCGCTGTTCCAACCACAGGACCATCCTGCCAGAGAGATGCAGGATACGTTCTATCTCAATTCCAGGGGAAAGCTACCAGACAGATACGTGAAAGAGGTAAAAGCGACACATGAGCATGGCGGCAATATCGATTCTACAGGATGGGGTGGTAAATGGAGTCCTGACATGGCGCGGATGAACGTTCTCAGAACGCATACTACTGCGATAACGATTAAACATCTGGCGAAACATCCAAAGCCGCCTATCAAGGCGTTCTGCATCGGTCGAGTATATCGGCGCGAAGCCATCGATGCCACGCATCTCCCTGAGTTTGAGCAATTGGAAGGAGTGGTGATGGACGAGGATGTTTCGTTCAGAGATTTGCTGGGATATTTGTCCGAGTTCTATCATCGCATGGGCTTTGAAGATGTGCGCTTCCGTCCTGGGTATTTCCCATACACGGAGCCATCGGTCGAGCCAGAAGTCTATGTGCCAGAACTGGGCTGGATCGAATTGGGCGGAGCAGGCATATTCAGGCGCGAGGTTACAGCTCCGCTAAATATCGATTG
>CAYPOB010000060.1:0-4114 GCA_964412405.1 uncultured Methanocellales archaeon
CGCTTATCTCGCTTAACCGAACACTGCCGTATCCCCAATAATTATATGACCGATAATCTACATTGAATCAGTGATTAGAGAGGAGATACTATGACGGCAACGAAAAGAACATACGAGCGACTGGCCATTCTGTATGACCTTGATGATGCGATGTTTTTTGGGCTGAAACAAATGTGGCGCAAGAAGATCATAGATGATTTAAACGTCGAAAAAGGGCAATTCATCCTGGACATCACAACGGGGACGGGCAGGGCAGCGAAAATACTTTCAAAGCGAGCGGAACATGCACAAATAGTCGCCATCGATTTCTCCAAAAGCATGATGGATATTGCGCGGATCCGAAATCGAAATAGGAATAATATAGCATTCATACTATGCGATGCAGCCCATCTGCCATTCAAGGATGGGATATTTGATGCAGCGAGCTGCATGTGCGGGATGGATACGGTCGACGACCCGGAGGGCGTGATATCGGAGGCAACGCGGGTTTTAAAGAAGAAGAAACGATTCGGAATGATGTACTTTAGAAAACCCAAAGGATGGGTCAAACACATATTTGCTCCCCTCATGAAGTTTTACGATATAGTCTGGAAGACAGGATACGTTGATTTATCAACAATTATTGCAGACCGACCCCTGACGATAATTAAAAACCATGACTTAATATTAGCCGATGCACTGGTAGTAGAGAAGGGATGATGCCGGGAGCGCGATTCGAACGCGCGGTCTTCAGATTATGAGTCTGACGCCTTAACCAACTAGGCCATCCCGGCTCCATCGATTAATCCCCTCAGACTACATAATAATTATGGTATAAAATATGTTTCGAAAATTTATGAAATAAATTTTCTGCTAAAAAATTTCAAAGAAATTTTTGTCCGAAAGATTTATAGAATCTAAGATATAAAAATCCTCTAATTAGATAGGGTAGATATATGTGAGAGAATTAATTGTACAGGGGTTAGATGAAAAAGATGAAGAGTTCGCCAACATTTTGATGGACATAGGGTTGAAAAGAAATGTCGCAAAAACGTTAGTATATCTGGCAAACGTAGACGAGGCGACGTCCAGACACGTAGAGATGGGCGCAAACCTTAGACAACCCGAAGTGAGCATCGCGATGCGAAAACTCATGGAAGAGAATTGGGTGGATGTGCGCGACATCAAGAAGAAAGGCAAAGGCAGGCCTTTGAAATGTTATAAATTGGCCTTTTCGGTTCAGGATATCGTCTCTACTTTGGAGAATATGAAACGTATGCAGGCAGAGAACGACCTGAAAAACATCCGTAAACTTCGAGATATGAGTAATTCGCAGTTTTTCCATAAATGACAAAGTAATTTTCGCCCGTAAGGGGAGGGGGGCTTCAACAGCATAAACCGTAGAAGCCTTCTCAAAATTGCATCATCGCTTCAGGACGCGCAGTCCGCCCTTCCCTCCGACATGAACTTCATCTACATTTGTGAAAATGCCGTGCTCGATAATGCCTGGAATGGATGAGAGCTCTTCGCCCAATTTTTGAGAATCCAATATCTCTCCAAAATCTGCATCGATTATGAAATTGCCATTATCAGTAATTATCGGCCCATCTTTTTTCTGCCCCAACCGCAAGCGAGGAGTTCCACCCAATTTTGTCACTTGAGTCTCTACTAATTTTAGTGCATATGGCATCACCTCCAGCGGAACGGGACAATTCAATATATCCACGATTTTCCCCTCGTTGACTGCTATCACAAATCTTGTTGCAGAATATACCACGATTTTTTCGCGCGTATGTGCGGCGCCCCCTCCCTTAACCAAATTCAGCTTTGAGTCGACCTGATCCGCCCCATCTATCGCGATATCCAGTGATGGGTGCACCCATAAGGAGGTGAGCGGAATCCCTGCCCGTATCGCCAGCATTTCAGTTTGATAGGATGTAGGAACTGCAACGATGTTCAAGCCACCCTGAACCAATTCGCCCAATCGTTGAATCACATGGGCAACAGTCGAACCAGTACCCAGCCCTATTGCCATGCCATCTTTAACCATTTCCGCCGCAGATTTTCCTGCTATTTTTTTCTCGTCATCCACTTTCATAATAACTAAGTTATCCTAATCGATAAAAAAACTTGCCATGACAAAAGATTTTAATGGTGCGGTAGAAAGTGTTGTGGAGGTAATCATGACCAAAGTACTCGTGACATATTATTCGAAGATCGTAAATACTGAAAAACTCGCAATGGCAGTGTCAGAGGGCGTTAAGGATTCAGGGGGAACAGTAGCGCTGAAGAGCGTGAACGAAGTCGATGTCACAGAATTGCCAATATATGACGGGATCGTCATCGGCTCCCCTGTCTATTTCGGCATCATGGCGGCAGAGGTAAAGAAATTGATAGACGAATCTATCAGCGTCCACAGCAGGAAACTCGAGGGCAAAGTCGGGGCGGCGTTCGTCACATCCAGACATCGAACAGGGGGCAAGGAAACGGCGCTGTTGTCCATCCTGGGGGCAATGCTGATGCACGGAATGATCATCATCGGCGACCCCACACACATTAGAACTGGAGGGCATTACGGCGCAGCTGGAGATGGAAAAGATGTAGATGAACAGGCACAAAAAGAGGCGCGTGGCCTCGGAAGGCGGGTTGTAGACATCGCAGAGAAATTATCAACATGAATATATTGGTTGCAGAGTTTGCAGTGGGCACTGGGCTGACGGGACCCATCTTCTTCGAGGGGCGTGCCATGTTGAATACTCTGGTGAGGAGTTTCAGGCACATCGGCCATACGGTCGTAACGCCTACGGGCGACTTCGAACGTGGCATTGAGGGCGCTTCAAAGGATTGCGATGCTGGTCTCGTCATCGCGCCAGATGATATACTCCCTGAATTTACCCGCATCATCGAAGATAACACGGTTAACCTCGGATGTTCATCTAGCGTTGTGAGATTGTGTGCTGATAAGTTGAGGACGTCGGAAAAATTGTCAGATGCCGGCGTTCCAGTCCCCAGAATCGATCCCGATGACTGCCCCAGATACGTGATAAAGCCAAGATACGGCTGTGCGTCCGAAGATATCTTCGTGGTCTCGGATTTTGTGCAAAAAGAGGGTTGCGTTACTACCGAATTTATAGAGGGTGAACATCTGAGCGTCAGTCTCGTTATCGGCAGTTCCGTGCTTCCATTGACCGTTAACAAACAATTGGTCGAAATTGACCATAGAATTCAATATGTAGGGGGATTTGTTCCTCACCGCATCCCAAGATGGAAAGAGGTCATAAATACTGCAGTAAAAAGCGCCAAAATATTGGGCTGTAATGGATATGTGGGAGTGGACATCGTCCTGGGCGACAAGCCATATGTCGTAGATGTGAACCCGAGGCCGACCACATCGATCGTCGGCGTTAGCAGAGTCATCGATCGTGAAATCGCAGAGCTGATACTGGGCGCGCGGTTCAGCGAGGTGCCAGAGAACGTCCAGATTAACGGCACATACTCGTTTACAAAAAGAGACCTGGGGGCGTTATGATAATAGGCATTGACGTCGGCGGAGCCAACACGAAAATATCCTCGGCAGATGGTTCGATCGCGGAGTCTTTTTATCTACCCCTCTGGAAAAAGAGGGATATTAAACCCCTGCTCGAAGACTTTTTTGCGAAAAGTCTTTTTAAGAAAGTTTCCAGCGGAAACAATAGCGCTGAAGGCGATTTTCGATCCAAGTACACCTGTGCAGACGCTGTCGGTGTGGTGATGACCGGTGAACTCGTCGATTGCTTTGCGTCAAAGGACCATGGAGTTCGATTTATCGCAGATGCCATTCTCTCCGTGTTCGATGATGTCCATTTTCTCGATGCAAACGGCACTTTTGTATCTGATGTTTCAGAAGCGATAGCAGCGACAAATTGGGTAGCATCCGCCAATTTAATCAGTACCGAGTTCCCCGACGCTTTATTTATGGATATAGGAAGCACTACCAGTGATATAATACCGATAGTGGATGGCATGCCCAAGGCAGCCAGGACCGATTTTGAACGGCTGAAGCGAAATGAGCTGGTGTACTCCGGCATTCTAAGGACGAATGTCGCCACCATATTGGATCGAGTAATGCTGGATGTCACAGATGAAACATCTGTGA
>CAYPOB010000061.1:0-4048 GCA_964412405.1 uncultured Methanocellales archaeon
TCTACGAGATTTCAACAGGCATAAGATTTTATCCTTCGGTTTCCATCGATGAGAAATATTTAGACGATATCACGTTCTTTATCGATTCAAACAACATTTCTTTGGATTTCGTGGCGTCTTTATCTCCCTCGAGAATGGTCTCAAACACTCCAAGAGGTATCTCGACAGACGCATATGCTGGCGTCCCACTTATCGTCCCATCTTCGCCAAATGTCCGGTCCAGGATATTTCTCATATGCGTCTTGATATCCTTGGATTTGGCATAAATTTGAATCTTTGTCTTGTTAATCGAGAATACCAACACCGTCGATATGCCCTCCAAATCCAATAGATAATCACATACCTTTGGAAGGGTGCTCGCATCTTTCGTGTAGCCAATGCTGGTTATAAGATGAGTGTCTTTTGTCATCTTGTTCTCAATGGATTTTGCCAAGTCACCGAAGGTCTCCGACTTGACAGAAGGATGTTCCAGCTCCATCAATAGGTCCATATCTGCGCTCGGAAAGATTCGATAGTACATGTCAAAATCGAACTTGTGCATGTTGGCTACAAACCCCCTCATCTCCTCTCTGAGGGAGTAGATAATCTGGGTCGCCAGCTGCTCATCAATCGGTATTTTAAGCCCTTCGAGATGTTCTGCCATTATGCTGGACGTCGTTCCCACATCAAGCCTGATGTCCTTCAGTTCTGCTTTTATGTCCTTGGTGTCGCCTTCATAGTGTGTGATGACGATCAACGGAGGTCGCGTCATATGTTTTAACTGACCCGGTATGGCATTTACAAAAACCAGTTCATATCCATTGACATCCGCTGGGCTTTGAAGTACGTTAAGGTGGTCCTCCATCAAATTGAGGAGCATCCTGTTTTGAATCTTGCCCCTGTAGAATATCTTACCCTCCACATGAAAATGCTCTGCCATATGTTTAAATGCAAGGGCGCTGGTCAAGGAATCTGCCGAAGGATCATCTCGGACGATTATAGCCAAGCCGCTCTCTTCACAGGATGCTATAAGCTTCCTCAGCTTGCGCGTGCGCAGTTTCTTGATTATATTCATGATTCTGCCCATTGTAGCCTTTTCAACCTCACACCAACCTATTTATCGGGTGGCCCTCTTCTGGGATGCTGTCAAAATCAGCCGACGCCTCGGCGATCATGATATCGCCCATCGCAGCCATCGGAAATGCGTATGGCGCACTCTCAATCGGCCCATATAATATAAAATCTCCAGCAGCCATCTGTTGCAATCCAATCGAGCCGATGTCGCACGTTTTGAAGAACATGTCATCTTTCTTCCTTTTGTTTCTCAACCAGTCCCAGGATAATGGCGCATTATGAACCCCTGACCCCACTGGATAGCCCCATTTTGCCTTTGCAACCAGGGTCATCCTGAGTGCGATGCCGGCTCCGTTTCCGATAGGGGTGACCGATGGATCGATCAGGATTTTTGAGATTCCGCAATCTTCCTCTGCGATTGCAAGCAATCCTTTATCCGAGACGTTGCCGCCATTTTCCAGGAGAGCGATGCGTCCACTCAATGATGAGTCCATCGCATTAAATCCCAATACGATTGATGCATCGACGTCCGAGTTTTTCAATATATCCATCTCTTCTTCGGTGATGCCCATGTTAATGGAGTTGTTGATCGCCCTGTCAGCAAGACCTGTCTCTGTTACATATCGGGCTCCACATATACGCACCTTCGATTCAGTAGAATCGATCAAAAATGGCGCCTCTGTAAGTTCACTGACGAAGTCGATGTATTTCTTTATACTCGTCTCGCTGCCACCAAAGATATGGACTATATGGGAGTTTCCAGTTTCTTCGGCGCATGTGGCCTGTCTATTGATGAGCATCTCCGCTTTTTTCTCATCGAAAACACCTTTGTTTTCGTCCTCGACGATAGCATGATTGGGATAGAATATGGTGCCAGCCAACACCGTGGACCGCTCGCCTGGCTGTCCTCCGATTTTTACACCGGCGATGTTTACTATTTTTTGTTCTTTTTGAAATCTAAACATGGTACCACACCTATATGATGATTCCACTAACAGAATCCAGCGATACGTTTTCGGATATCATGATATCTCCCTCGTCGAATGTCACCACCACTTCCCTCTTTTGTCTTCTTTTAACGGTTTGAATGACTAGCGGAGGCTCTGAGAATGCTTCACCTTTTTTGTAATACTCCTCTACTATTCGCAGTATATTCTCGAGATCGGTTTCGCCGATATGTTCGATGATATTGACCTGTGCCCTGAATCTATCTATGGCATCATTCGGTATGTTTTCAATGAAGGGGATTGCTCCATCGGACTCAATTATTTTGCCACTCTCATCGATGCCAGCAGCATGGATTGCCGCAAGCGTCTGTCCACTTCTATGCCCTCGTGATTCCTCCCCACATATCAGTATAAACCGTATATTTGGATTCGAAATTGTATTCACTATAATCTTTTCTATTCCGAGATTCTCGGTGTGACATGGGCCGATGAGTGCGACTTTTTTCATTTCCTCTTGCGGTAGTTCAAAATGACTTACAAGTGTAACTATACATATCCTGGACTCGTCATTCCCAATTCGATAGTCGCCCTTTACAACTGGCCATTCTTCATCCATATGACTCCATTATGAAGATAAACTTAATCTACTTATTGCTTGCGTACTATGTATATAGTGATGGATAAAACCCAATGGACTGAAAAGTATCGTCCGAAAACGCTGACCGAAGTGCGCAGCAATGATAAAGCGATCGCCGAGCTGAAGGAGTGGGCAGAAAAATGGGATAAAAAGGCTGCAATCCTGTATGGTCCCCCTGGCATTGGCAAGACATCTGCTGCCCATGCACTGGCGAATGACATGGACTGGGATACCATTGAGCTTAACGCCAGCGACCAGCGGACTGCGAATATAATCAAAAAGATAGCGGGCTCGGCTGCACAGACCGGTACTTTCGAGGGCACGACAGGTCGCAGATTGGTCATCCTGGACGAGGCCGACAACATTTACGGCAATGCGGACAGGGGAGGCACCAAAGCGATAGCAGATGTCATTAAAAAGACAAAACACCCCCTCATCCTGATCGCAAACGAGTATTACGAGATGTCCAAAGCCCTCAGAGCGCTGTGTAAGCCAATCCAGTTCAGGGCTATTCAAAGTAAGTCCATCATCCGAATATTAAAGGAGATATGTAATCGAGAGAGAATCGAATGCGATGTCGAGGCACTGAATCACATCGCCGAGAATGCACCAGATTTTAGGTCTGCCATCAACGACCTCCAGGCCATCGCTCAGGGGCGGACAAAATTTGACATGAAGGATGTCGCTGTCGGGCTGCGAGATACCCGAGAGTCAATTTTCAAAGTTTTGGCGAAGATATTTAAAAGCCATGACTTAAAGGGGGCACTGCGCGCCTCATATACATTAGATGAGAGTCCAGAGGATTTTATTCACTGGATAGATGAGAACATAGCTCGAGAATACGAGGGCAAGGTTCTTGTCGACGCCTTTGAATGCCTTTCGCGGGCAGATATATTTCTCGGCAGGGTGCGCCGCCGGCAAAACTACGGACTTTGGCGATATGCTGGCGAAATGATGGTATGCGGGGTTCAGCATGCTAAAACAGAGCTGCGCCGTGAATACGTTCCCTACAAACCGCCCACCACATGGAGGCGGCTGGGGTTCAGTAGATCGATGAGGAGCGTACGCGACTCGGTGGCGGCCAAAATTGGGAAACACTGCCACATCTCGAAGCAGTATGCGCGCTCTAACTTAATTCCATTCTTCAGGACGCTTTTTAAGGATCACGAATGTGCGGTTAAAATCTCGGCACTGCTATGCCTCGACATCGCGGAAATCGCTTTCTTGCTTAACGTGAAGGCGGACTCCAAGAAGGCGCAAAAAGTCCATGATACGGCTCAAGAACATATCGAACGAGAAATGGAGCATGCCATCGAAATTTTTGGCGGTTTTGGTTCAAAGAGCATATCAAAGGACACAAATCAATATAAACAGCCCGAACAACATAAACTATTTGAGTTTTGATATTTCT
>CAYPOB010000062.1:0-3990 GCA_964412405.1 uncultured Methanocellales archaeon
GTCTAAATCTGTTGATTTAGTCGGTGTCCCATCTGGCGCAATGTCAATAACTTCCAAAACGTGATGGGTCATGGCAAGACGCTTTGCAATCGGCGGCATTTCATCTATGTTGTAGTTTCTTCGAGACTGCATTTCGATGATAAGAACCCGGTCTAAAGTGGCTATCTCCTTAAACGGGATGCCAGCAGATGTCAAACAACCGAGGACCTCTGACCTGGGCAGTGTTTGATGTTCTCCTGAGAGCTCAAATGCAATCCGCATGATATCGACATATGATGCATAAACCACTTAAATATATATAAGGGGGAGGACAAATGTCCTCACCATCGATGATGGGGGCATCACCATATCCAAATCAGGAGCGGCAAAGAAGACCATAAAGATTGAAAATGTTGTAGCATCTACTACAATAGGACAGGAGCTGGACTTAAAATCACTGGCGTTTGAATTTGATGTCGCCGAATATAATCCAAAGCAGTTTCCAGGGTTGGTGTATCGGACCAAGAACCCAAAGACTGCTGCGTTGATATTTAAATCGGGCAAGATCGTATGTACTGGTGCAAAAAGCATCGATGATGTCGATGTGGGGCTAAATAGAGTTTTCAAGAATATGCGCGATGTTGGCATCAAAGTCGTAGATGAGCCGCAAATAATTGTTCAAAATATCGTCGCATGTGCTGATCTGGGCACGGAACTGAACCTCAACGCGATCGCCATCGGACTCGATTTGGAGAATATCGAATATGAACCGGAGGTATTTCCAGGATTGGTTTATCGACTAACAAACCCAAAGGTAGTGGTGTTGCTGTTTGGATCTGGCAAGTTGGTAATTACGGGCGGAAAAAAAGTTACTGATGCAGAGTCAGCAGTGGAGAAGATAGTCGGGGAATTGGAGGGGTTAAGCCTTTTATAAGGTATGAAGTGCAATAAATCAACGTGCATGGGCAGGATTGACCTGCAGCACATGACGCCATTTCAGCAACACGTACTCGGAGAAGTTATGAAGATTCCTTATGGAAAAACCAACCACTTATTCCCAATTGACCCGACAGATCGGTCACCCTACGGCAGATAGGACGGTAGGAAAAAATGGTTTGGGCAGATTTTCATACGGCGTCAATGTCAAAAGACGGTTGCTGGAGTTGGAGTCTAATCGGGTTGTGACAGATTCTTCAGCCTCTGCACGCCATCAATCTCTTTGATGACCTCCACGACTGCCTTTGATACTAGATGCTCCCATTTTTCATCATTAATCATCCTTCTGCGTATCTCTGTGCCAGAATATTCGTCTCTCCGATACAATGGAGATCGTCTGACCCCTATACCAGCCTCGCTAAACAGGCCTATGACAAGCGGATTGTTGGAATACACGACATTGAATGGCGGCGTCAGTGAACGGACATGCGACACCCAGACTGCATGCCAGTCCATGTCCATTATCGGAATGACATAAAATGTGGTGTCCAGTTCCTCAAGCGAGCGCGAAACCATCATCACCCTCTCTCCAGCAGTAAATGGGTCCCTCATCGTGTGACTCCGCTGGGCGCTGCCGATTCCGATAACTATTTCATCAACCTCATCCACGATCTTCTGAAGAACGGTGTGATGCCCTAATTGATATGGCTGGAAACGGCCTATATAGAATGTCCTGTTAATTTTCATTTGAGTCCACTGTCTTCTCATATTGCTATTTTTATACATCATCACTTAGAAGATATTATCTCCTCGCCGATGATTTTTATCGCCATCTGCTTATCCGGACCGATTGGAGAACCAGCCACCACCTCAGTAACCCCCATATCATACAGCTCCCCAATTTTATGAATACAGTGGTCTGGCGAACCGCATATGGAGAATGCGTTAATCATCTGCTCCGTAACGGCTCCAAAAGCAGTCGTGAAATCGCCCCTAGATAACGCATTTTTTATGGGAGTTATATCTACCGGATCGATGCCGTGTCGCTCTAAAATGGCTTGAGGTGTTCCTGCCGCAATAAATGCAACCACCGGCACCGCAGCTTTTTTCGCTTTTTCCGCATCTGCATCAACCGAGAAACTGGTGTATGCAACGATGTCAAAATTCTTTGGAGCGCTTTCGCGAACCTTGGGGATCGCATATTTAAAGTCTGCGGGATGCGAACCGTTGATTAGAACGCCATCGCCGATCATTCCGGCTGTCTTGAGCATCACCGGGCCCTGAGCTCCGATATATATGGGGATGCTGGAGGGTTTAAATGCCAATCTGGCACCGTCGATCTTAAAGAACTCCCCGTTGAAGGTTACGCGTTCTCCACTCAAAAGTCGTTTTATAATTTCTACCGCTTCCTTCAACCTCGTCACGGGTTTATCCATTTGGATACCCAGTGCATTTAGGGTAGTTCTATCACCCGCCCCAATGCCAAACACGGCCCTGTCGTTTGAAATCTCATCGATGGTGGCAATAGACGAGGCGGTTAATGCTGGATGTAGCTGATATGCATTGGTCACACCAGGCCCAAGCCTGATGTGTTCGGTCTTTTTAGCTATTAAAGCCAGCGTTGCATAGACGTTTCGATTGTTATAATGGTCGGTGATCCAGACCTTGTCAAATCGGTTATTCTCTGCTAAGACACAGTACTTTACAAGCTCATCCAACGGCATATCTGGTACAAATTCGATGCTGAACATAAGATTATCATGTTTAAATTGGTCGCAGGATTTAAAAGGTTATCCTAAGGGATTCCATGACTCAAAAAGGAGGGGGAAGCCTCATCAAAGAGGCCCGAAGATAAAAAGCGGCTGATTATCGAGATAGACTGATTGATTACTGAAAAATGTCCGCAGTCACACCAAATTCGCCAAATTCTGAAAGTGGTTTACCACTAAAAAGAATAAATGACATATACAATAACTTTTATGTGAGTTAGTGTAAGTGATATAATATGCAATGCGAATTACAACCTGTCGCAGATCAAAGATCTGCGAGATGCACCAGATGGGACATCTGGTGGAGTCGTAATCTCTTTGAGATTTCGACAGTTGTAATCCCGAAGGGATTTCAACCCTCAAAACATGCTAAGGATCAGATGATCCTTAGAGGCATTTCAAAAAGGGAGGTTTTGGGCTGTATTTTGAAAGGAGCAAAAAGATTGCAGGGAAAAAAGGTCATTGGCATCTTCGGAAAATTGGAAGTTGTCTTTCGGAAGAGGCCTTGCCATTATTATATCATAACGACTTACTGGAGGTGAATTGATGAAGTGTCCTATGTGTGAAGGAGATATGGAAAGAAAAAAAGTCCCGTATACAGTGGGAAGTGTCAAACTCGGCACCTTTGAGGCAGATGTTTGTCCGTCTTGTGGCGAAATATTCTTTACAGAAAAGTCATCTGATGCCATAGATAAGGAGGCAAAGGAATTGGGACTCTGGGGGCTTGAGAGAAAAGGGAAAATAGGATATTCCGGAAATTCTCTTATCGTGAGAATTCCGAAAAAAGTGGCTGAATTCATGAAGCTGAAAAAAGGAGGGGAAATTCTTATCAAACCCGAGGATAAAAAGCGGCTGATTATTGAGATAGAGTGAATTCAAACATCAGCGAGTTAAAAACAAAAAAAATAGAGGGAAGGGCGTTTAGCCCTTCGTTTTGCTTACTCTTCTATTTCTTCTTTCCTTCTTCGTCTACGCAGAAATGCCATCATAAACAGACTAAAGATTGTAAATATCGATCCAGTTATTGGTACTAGTAGTTCTAGTTCTTGTTCAATTGGCGGCTCAATTGGTGGTTCTGGTTCTGGCTCAACAGGTGGTTCAACAGGTGGCTCAATTGGTGGCTCAATTGGTGGCTCAATTGGTGGCTCAACTGGTGGTTCAACAGGGGGTTCTGGTTCTGGCTCAGGTGGCGGTGGCACGGCACCAGCGAGCAATCTCTTTACTGTAATCGTCTGCGTCACACTATTCCCGGCAAGATCGGTCGCCACGACGGTAAACGTGTTGTACCCAATCGATAGTGATACTT
>CAYPOB010000063.1:0-3934 GCA_964412405.1 uncultured Methanocellales archaeon
GTTAAGAAAAATACTTCAGCAAATCATCCCTTTTGACGGCATGCAGGCGCTCCTTGATCAAAAATCTCAACTCACCCATCTGCCCCTTCTTCGCGCACATCAATACGACCCTGTCGCGCCATTGTCTCCATGGGGGGAGCATATCAAGGCGTTCTATGATCTGGTCCACCTCTGAATCGATGTCCTCTAGTTTGTCGATTTTGTTCACCGCGAGGATGACTGGAATGTCCAGATCGTGCAAAAAGTGGAACAGTTCCACATCAATTGGGATTTCTCCGCGGCGCTCCCAGCGATCCGTGATCTCGATGAAAGATGATGCATCGATTACCTGTACTGCCACCAGAATTCGGTCTGCGTTTTCATCCAGATATTGAACGATTATATCCTTTATCTGCTCTTGCCCCTGTCTGGATATGCCGATCATGAACCCGAATCCAGGCATATCTGTGATGAGTAAATCATCGAGATAGAAGTGGTTGGGTTTGAGGGTAACCCCTGGACGGCGACCGATCCTGACGTTCTTGCCGATCAGTTGACGAAGAAGGGTGGATTTGCCCACATTTGAGCGTCCGACAAATACGATTTCGTGTCCCATGATCAGGGCCATAAGCCATAATAAATATTAAGAGCAAATATCGTGATCGCTGCTACGATGCCTACGACTATTATCGTTTTTGGATTGATGGCAATGGCTGACTTGTCTGCATCATAATATCTCATCAAACCAGCGGATGACATAAAGCCACCTTGAGCTTTTTTCTTTTTACCCATATGAGTTCCCCATTCGATCTATACTTGGCGTTCCTATTTATCTTTTATGGAACATATTCGTCAGATACGGAAATCGCATCGAAAACGTTTTTAAGAGAGGACAGAGAAGTATTTAAGTTTAGTACCTATTTAATGGGGAGGGGATGAATATATGAATCCACACAAAAAAATTTTGATCGCAACTGACGGGTCTCTGCAGACGAGAAAGGCAGTGGAACAGGGCATCGGACTTGCAAAGTCGGTGGATGCAAAATTGTACGCGGTCTTCGTGATTGACACTTCTGTATTCGATTTCGTTGCGGTTGATGTAGGAGTGAAGAAGATGCATGATTTACTCCACAAAGAAGGGGAGAAGGCAACAAGGACGGTCAAAGAAATGGCTAAGAAGGAGGGAGTGGATATTCAATCAGAGATACTGGTCGGACGGCCTGCTATCGAAATCGTTAATTTTGCCAATAATAATGACATCGATCTGATTGTGATGGGCACGCTTGGAAAATCTGGTCTCGAACGATTTTTATTGGGAAGTGTGGCGGAAAAGGTCATAAGAACGTCACCAGTTCCGGTGATGGTTGTGAGGGGTGGATAATGTCAGTAAAAGTCAAAGACATAATGGTAAAAGACGTTGTATGCGCAACAGTGCCAGGATCAAGGGATGATGTACTGGCGCTGATGAAGAAGGAGAACATTTCCGGCGTTCCCGTGGTCAAGGGGAAGAAACTAATCGGGATAGTAACACGCAAGGATATTTTCAAGCATCCAGAGGAAGAGCAGATCGCATTGTTAATGTCGAGAGGCCCCATTTCGATTTCCCCTGAAGCCAACATCGTCGATGCCGCAAAACTAATCTTTAACAACAATATACGACGGTTGCCGGTGGTGATTGATCACACGCTTGTCGGCATCCTAACCGTTGTCGATTTAATGGGTGCCATCGCCAATATGAACCTTACAAAACCCATTGAAGATTACGCCCAGCGTGATCTGCTTACCATATGGGATGAGACGCCGCTGCCCGTGGCCCTGGAGATCTTGGGGCTGGGCAATGTGGATGCGGCATCTGTTCTCGATGCCAAAGGAGACCTTGTTGGCATAATAAGCCATACTAATTTGATCGCCATAAGCGAGATCGAGGACTCTGTTGAGATGTCAGATATGTCTGCGGGGGCTGATGATGATGCCTGGACCTGGGAGAGCATACGTGATACGATGAGCTTGTACTATGGCGTCTCACATATAAAATTACCAGAGGTACCTGTAAACGGGGTGATGACCAAAGATGTCATTACCGCTTTCCATCACTCGGAAGTCAGCGACTGCGCACGGAAGATGTACCGGGCCAGAATTGAGCAGATGCCCGTCATCACCGCAGACAATAAGCTGATTGGATTGCTTAGAGATATGGACCTGCTCAGAGTATTGATCAAATAGCCTCGCCGGAGGATGAGATGGACAAGTACGAGCGCGTTATCGAAATGGCAAAGCGACGGGGATTTCTTTGGCAATCTTTCGAAATTTATGGTGCCACTGCTGGCTTTTGGGATTTTGGGCCGCTCGGTGCCATTATGAAAAGGCGGATTGAAAATCTCTGGCGCGAGTTCTATGTGATAAGTGAGGGGTTCTACGAAGTAGAGGGGCCCACAATTGGCATAGAGGACGTGTTCATCGCCTCTGGACATGTCGATGGGTTCGTAGACTTGATGGTCGAGTGCAAGAAGTGTGAGGGAGTGTTTAGAGCTGACCACCTGATCGAAAAACACGATAATGGTTGTCCAGAATGCGGCGGTGTGCTCGGCGACCCTTGCGCTTTTAATCTCATGTTTAAGACCGCAATTGGACCGGATTCCGGTCGAATTGGATATCTTAGACCCGAGACAGCCCAGAACATCTTTACTGCTTTTGGGCGGTTGGTGCGGTTTTATAGAAATAGGCTGCCGTTTGGCGTGGCACAGATTGGAAAGGTGTATCGAAACGAGATTTCGCCAAGACAGGGCGTGATTCGGCTTAGGGAGTTTACTCAGGCCGAGGCGGAGATATTCGTGCACCCTTGGGAGAAGCGCCATCCACGATTCGAGGGCGTTGCCGATAGTGTGGTGCGATTATATCCTAAGGAGGAGCAGAATGGAGGTGATGCGATCGATATCACTGTGGGGGAGGCGGTCGAAAATGGCATCATAGCGCACCAGTTTTTAGGATACCATATAGCACTGGCTCAGTCTTTTTTAACGGATGTTGGCATCCCTTTGGAGAAACTAAGATTCAGGCAGCATCGAGTGGATGAAATAGCACACTATGCAATCGATTGCTGGGATGCCGAAACGCTAACAGATAGATTTGAGTGGATAGAGCTTGTGGGAATCGCAGATAGAACGGACTATGACCTTAAGTCCCACTCCAAACATGCCAATGCCGATATGGGGGTTTTTGTCTCATATGACCATCCGAAGACCGTTGAACGGCTTGTCATCAAACCAGATATGAGTGTACTGGGTCCCAAATTCAAGGATATGGCAGCAAAAGTTGAAGATGCGTTAAAGGCGTTGAGCATTGACCAGCTAAGGGGAGAGGAAATCGCCGTCCAGATAGACGGCAAGATGGTTCGCATCGACCCAAAATGGATTGAATATGAGCACGTCACAGAGGAGGTGCAGGGAGAATATGTCGTGCCGCATATCATCGAGCCTTCATACGGCATCGATCGAATTGTTTACGCTCTACTGGAACATTCGTTTGAGGAGGAGTGCGTGGAGGAAGATGATGTGCGGATCGTCCTGCGCATTCCACCAAACATCGCGCCCATACAGGTTGCGGTCTTCCCGCTGCTCTCAAAGAATGGCTTGGTCAAGTGTGCGAAGGGGGTCGAATCCCTATTAAGGCAAAATAAATTGCTGGTGGATTATGATGAGTCCGGTACGATTGGGCGCCGATATAGACGACATGATGAAGTGGGGACGCCGCTGGCTGTGACCATTGACCACCAAACATTAGAGGATAATACGGTCACGATTCGGGATAGGGATTCGATGAAGCAGGTTCGTGTGAGAATGGACGAGGTGGTGGAAATCATCTACGGGTTGTTGTCGGGAGATGTTTCATTTGAGGGTGCTGGGACGCTGATTTGATGTCTGACGTGTAATAATATATGATAAAATATGTGATGATG
>CAYPOB010000064.1:0-3721 GCA_964412405.1 uncultured Methanocellales archaeon
AGCTTTTCCCTTTTCAGCGCGCTCATCAATATCTTAACGATATCGTGTCCCGGCCTGATCAAAGGCGTCTTAATGGGATACAAAATCATTTCTTGTCCCAAAATTCATATCACCTCTTATCGCTCCTTTGCAATGCATTCTTGAATCAAATCCCCGATCATGGGTAAATTAAGCGACTGCATTCTCAGCTTGTGGACCAAACTTTTGATCTGCGCCACCGTACCGAAGAGCAACATGTCTGCCACCTTTATCTCGCCGGATATCGCCCCTTTATGAATGGCAGCATCCCCCCCTCTTGCGAGCATTTCCTGTTTAAGAACAAGAGCCTCCGACGCCGTCACGTTTTTTATGAACATGACCATGGAGACCGTCTTGTCCTTCATTATTTTTGCACCATCATCGGTAACGTTGACGAACGTCATCAAATCAATAGAATCATTCGGTTTCTTTATACAATCGATTATGGCAACCTGATAACCATCTTTTTCCGCGATTATCGGCACGCTCCGCATCGCCTTCGCCATCTTGATAGTATCCCTCGTTTCTTTTACGTCGTGAGTCCGAACTATATGCGCACCCTTATACACGGCAATAGCAGTGCATGCTAAGGTGCCCGCCAACCGATCAGATGGGTCGGGCATACTTAAAACACCACTGATAAAGGATTTACGCGATACTGCTACCAAAACGGGCCTGCCAAGGACTCTAAACCGCTCAAAATTATTCAGTAGCGCCAGGTCACACCCATACGTCTTCTCTGGAACCCATCTACCTATGCCTGGATCGATGATGATATCAGTTATTCCGCCGACCTCTGCCATATTGATGCTCTCGACCAACGCAGTTCTGGTCTCTGAGAACATGAGACAGTCGCCCGGCACCTTTCTGGTCGCCATTAGTATTACTGATGCATCGAAGTCCGACGCCGTCATCACCATATTCGGATCGTTTTTCAATCCACTGATGTCGTTGATGATATTCGCGCCCGCACTCAGGGATTTTTTTGCGATGCTTGCATACTGCGTATCGACCGAGACGGGCACATCGACCACGTCTAAAACGCTTTTTAGCGCGGGCAACAGACGCCATCCCTCTTCCTGTATAGAAATCGGTTTCACGCCCGGGGCAGTGGACCTCGCTCCGATGTCAAGTATGTCAGCACCCTCTTCGACCATCAGGGATGCCCTCTCTGCAACTTGATTTCCACCGACTATGGATCCCTTGTAAAACGACTCCTCGCTGAGATTTATCACACCCATGACCCTCGTTGGATGAATATCGCCCACCTTCATGCCTGCTATTTCAGCATCAATTAAGGTCATATCGCCTCAGTGTTTAAAGTGCCGTATTCCAGTAAATACCATCGCCATGTCGTGCTCATTTGCCGCCGCGATGACATCTTCATCTCTGATGGAGTCGCCAGGCTGTATGATCGCCGTAATACCCGCCTCTGCCGCCGCATCTATTCCATCTCTGAATGGGAAAAATGCGTCTGAAGCCAGAACACATCCCCTTTTCCCAGCCTTTTTCACAGCCATCTCGACGGAGTCCACCCGGCTCATCTGTCCTGCGCCGATGCCAATGGTTCGCCCATCCTTGGCGAGTACGATCGCATTGGATTTTACATGTTTGGCGACCTTCCAGGCGAACGACAAAGACACCATCTCTTCATCAGTGGGCTCCCGCGCGGTCACGATTTTTAACGCGTCAACGTCCACCACGTCCATATCCTGCACAAGCAATCCGCCTACGACCTTCTTCATATCTTTTCCAGCAGTCTTGGTAAGCTCTCCCGCCCTCAACAGTCTTAGATTCCTCTTCTGCTTCAGTATTTTTAGCGCTTTTTCATCGTAATCTGGAGTGATAACCGCCTCCTTGAAGACCGATGTAATTTCTTTCGCGGTCTCGACATCGCATTCTCTGTTCAGCGCAACTATGCCGCCAAACGCCGACATCGGGTCGCACGCATGTGCCTTTTGATATGCCTCTAAAATCGTTTCGCCACATGCGACGCCGCATGGATTGGTGTGTTTGACTATCACTGCCGCTGGTTTCTCGAATTCTTTCACCATTTCCAGTGCGGCATCTAAATCGACGATATTGTTAAACGACAGCCCCTTTCCATGTAATTGTGCTGCATTGGCTACACATGTCCCCTTGAACCCCTGATCTCTGTAGAATATCGCCTTCTGATGCGGATTCTCCCCGTATCTCAGATCCTGAACCTTCTCGAAACTCAGATTTAAATGTTCTTTTTCACTCATATGATTCGCCCTCTAAGGTACCGATCCATTATTTCCAGCGCACAATATTCCCCGCACATCGTGCACCCTTCCTGAGAATGTATTTCTTGCGCCCTCTCTCCATCCAATGCGAACTTGAACTGGCCTTTCCAATCGCGACCTCGCCGCATCCTTGCCAAGTCCAAGTCCTTGTCGGAGAGGCCGTATTTTATCGTGTCACCGATATGGGCTGCTATGCGAAAGGCGATCACACCTTCTCTGACGTGCTCGAGCTCTGGCAAGGCTAAATGTTCAGATGGTGTCACGGCGCATATATAGTCTGCACCAGCTCCACTGGCGAGACTCGCTCCAACACATCCGGCGATATGGTCATAGCCTACCGCGACATCGATGGGCAGAGGACCTGCCACGAAAAGCGGTCGATTTCTGGTAATCTCCTTATGGTATTTCACATATTTCTCTATATCCCTTGCCCAGATATGTCCTCCCATTCCTTCGATGATGACTTGGATGCTCGCATCGTTGGCGCGATCTGCAAGTTTTGCATTTGTCTCTATCTCCTGTAGTTGCGGACCATCCTGCATATCGTGAACGCATCCGCTCCGCATCGCATTTCCAAGCGACAGAACTACGTCCTCGTCATGTAGGATTTCAAGTATGTCGTCAAATCCTTCTTGAAAGGGATTTTTGCCATCATGTTCTATCATCCATGCCGCTGTGAGCGCCCCTCCCTTGGATACCATGCCCATCGTGCGTTCTTTTAACAGTGGCAATGTCTCCAGTGCAAAGCCTGCGTGTATGACCATTGAGCTGACCCCTTCTTTAACTTGTTTTCGGACGGTCTCGATGATATGTTCCCGCGTCATCTTGTGGAAAGAGTACTTGACAACGGCCTGGTAAATCGGCACCGTCGTGATGGGGACGGGGACCGCCTGTAAGATTTCTCGGCGGATGCCATCTATGTCGCCGCCCATCGACAGATCAGATACGGTGTCTGCACCGTACTTCACTGCGACCTTCGCCTTCTCGACCTCAAGTGACGGATCAACTGCTACAGAGGATGTGCCGACGTTCGCATTGATTTTGGTGTGCAATCCTTTACCGATCCCGACGGAGCGCATGATGACGATCTCTCCGTTCGCCACACGCTTCAGTATAACCTCCTCATCGATGCCTTCTGTGAGAGCTACTCTTCTCATCTCTTCTGTGATCTCGCCCTGCGCAGCGCTTTCAATCTGTGTCCTCATCGTATTATCCTCTTTATGGTATGCTATCTCTCATAAAATTTGGGATACCACAAACGTTTTTAGCAATAAGATTAAATAGATAATTGTGGATTGATTTATTATGCTACTAGAATTAATTCAGATAATAATTGGCGTTATACTTGCCACGATAGGGGCAAACATAGCCAAATGGGTAGTTAGAATATTGGGAGTCATCCTGATCCTCTTAGGGATTGTGGCTCTGATATAAGG
>CAYPOB010000065.1:0-3687 GCA_964412405.1 uncultured Methanocellales archaeon
TTCGTGAGTTCAAATCTCACCCCCCGCATAATTTTACGATGAGGAAGGGCATCACATCTAATATCTAAAATGGGAATTTCGTATATGGGTAGTTAGGCGCCATGATGATACTTTGATTTTACCCCTCGCGCCCCTTCTATCGGCCATCGTTCGCATCACCCATCGAACGTCCTCCGCGCACATACCTCATCTGGAACCTCCAGCGGATATTTGCCCGTCACACACCCCAGGCACAGGTCCTTGGCAGGAATTCCGATGGATTTGACCAGCCCGTCGATGCTTATATAGCCAATCGAATCGGCACCAAGCGCCAATCTGATATCTTCAATACTCTTGTTGGAGGCTATCAACTCTTCACACGTTGACATATTGATTCCAAAATAGCAGGGCGAGATGATGGGGGGGCTTCCCACCCTTATATGTACCTCATTCGCACCAACGCTGCGTATCAGGTCGACGATTCGCCTGGATGTCGTACCTCTGACGATGCTGTCGTCGATTAATGCCACCCGTTTACCTTTGAGGTTAGACTTGATGGCATTCAGCTTCAGTTTTACTGCGATATCTCGCATTTCCTGACCTGGCATGATGAACGTCCGTCCTACATAACGGTTTTTCATCAGCCCCTCTATATAAGCCAAACCCGATTTTATCGAATATCCAATGGCGAACGTGATGCCGGAATCCGGTACTGGACATATCACATCCACCTTTCCATCGTGTTCATCTACCAATGTCTCCCCTATACGACGTCTCACATCGTATACGAGCTGTCCATCGATGATGGAGTCTGGTCTGGCAAAATACGCGTATTCAAAAAAGCAATGTGCATAATTCTTGTTGCGGCATATCTGGTGACTCTCGATTTTGCCATCTTTCAATATTACGAGCTCGCCTGGACGCACATCTCTGATGAGAGTGCCGCCCAAAACATCTACTGCGGCACTTTCAGACGCGATGATGTATCCGCCGTCTATCTTGCCGATGCATAATGGTTTAATGCCCAGCGGGTCTCTAATCGCCGCCACCGTATCATCGACGAGGAGTGTTAGTGCATATGACCCTACCAGACACTGCATTAAACGACGAATCGCCCCTACAAAGTTCGATTTAAGCATCTCCTTGACGAGTAGATGTGCTATCACCTCTGTGTCGGAGTTTGTTATGAAAATTCGCCCTTCTGCCTCCAGCTCAGCTTGTAGTTCCTTGGAATTTATCAGGTTGCCGTTATGTGTGATGGCAATGGTGCCGTCCTTATAGTTGATGAGCAATGGTTGGCTGTTCTCGATTCTGGAAGCGCCAGTGGTCGAATATCTGACATGGCCAATTCCAAGGGGACCTTTTAATGAGTTCAATTGTTTTTTGTTAAAAATCTCCGATACCAGCCCCATTTCCTTGATGCCTCTGATATGCTTGCCATCATGGGTTGCAATGCCAGCGGACTCTTGACCGCGATGTTGAAGCGCATATAGTGCATAATAAATAGATAAGGCGGCTGAATTGACTTCATAGGAGGGGTCGAGTGCAACACCAACCACGCCGCATTCTTCACGCAATATCAGTCACCCAAAGCATTATTATGTTCGACTTTAATGGATCTTCACCGTTTTTTTGGTCCAGCTGTACCCGCGCATCTTGCTCGTTTTTCCGAACCCGCATGAAGCGCATTGTCTCTTGTGGAAATTGTATGAAACATTGCCACATCGTCTACATTTAATGTGCGTCTTTTTTTGTCTTTTGCCCATTGAGGTCGTTCCCTTGGTCATTGTTCATCCCTCTCTTTCGGTGGCGGTGAGATATATACGACATTGTCGCCCCTCATCACAACCATGCCCAACTTTTTGACAACTCCTGCGTCATTCAGTTCTTCGGTTTTGTCCAATACTAAGTTCATATGGACATCATAACCTTGAAGATTTCCTCTAAATTCCCTTCCATTTTTGAGCCTCACTATGACGGGTGCATTTAGCGAACCATTTAAAATATCGAGCGGACGTTTCTCCATGAAATACCTCCAAATCATCTACCAATAATTTTATTTTTAATCACATTCAAGTTGCAATGTATCACATGTACTCATTATATGCACTATTATATGCACTCCCATATTATTTATACCACGGTTAAAATTTTGGGTGTGAGATATTGAAAATCAAAGCCAGATACTATTTAAGAGGAGATATAAAGAAGAAAATATTAAATCAGCTTAAATCTACTTTTGGAATGGATGTTAAACAAATCTCCGCTATCCAAAAATTCGAGATTATAGAGACTGATGACGAATACAGTATTGTGCTCATAGATGGTGAACCAATCTTCTTCATGAATATGATTTCAAAGCAGGACGAAAAGATATTCCCGACGGTTAGGGGGGCACTCAAGTTCGGACCGAAACGGAATCTGGTAGTGGTGGATAGTGGTGCTGTTCGGGCAGTATCCAAGGGCGCAGATATAATGTGCCCCGGCATCGTGGAGGCTGATAGCCAGATACGAAAAGAAGATATGGTCATCGTGGTGGACGAGGTGCACGGTAAACCACTTGCCATTGGGCGGGCGTTGACGTCTGGCGAGGGGATGATTGGAAACAGTGGAAAGGCTATCAAATCGATTCACCATGTGGGGGATAAGATATGGGAACTCAAGATATGATTATAAAGGAAATAGTTTAAATATATATCAGCATAATATAAACCAAGGTGAAGTTAATGTCAAAAGGGTTTTTGAGTAAATTAATTGGATCGAAATCAAAAGTAGGAGTTGAAGAGTATGCAGAACTGGATATAGGGATGTACGAAGAGGTTCTGGATGAGGAGCCCGCAAAGATGCATGTTCGGATTGCTCAATTGTCCGATCTCAACGAGCTTCCAGAGTTGAAAAAAGAGGTATATGATGGCAATATCGTGATGATCGATATCTCGCTCATAAAAAATGATAAATTAATATCAGAGCGGGCAATCAAGGACCTCAAACAAGTGGCTGCAGATGTTCGTGGCGACATTGCCGGCATTGGAGACAATCAGGTGATAGTAACTCCGATGTCCGTGAAGATAGATCGAACCAAGATTATCGGTGGAAAATATTGAATAATGGCGCCGTCGATGCGAAATTCGAAATGCAGGGCACATGTCCCATGTGTGGCATAAAACTCACTTTTCGCTGGCAAACCGATGATATCCCTTATTTTGGAGAGGTAATGCATCTCGGCATGAGTTGCCAGTGTGGTTTTAAGCATGCAGATACGCTGATTTTATCTGAACGAGATCCGGTTCGCTACGAGTTAAAAGTGTCATCGCCCGATGACATAAATGCGCGGGTTGTACGTTCCACTTCCGGTACGATACGAGTGCCAGAGCTCGGCGTCGATATAGAACCTGGTTTACAGTCAGAATCATTTGTGACAAACATCGAAGGCATCCTTGACCGCATCGAAAATATCGTTCAAATGAATAAAAAATGGGCGGAAGACGAATCTCAGCTAATTCGTATAGACGAGATCTTACGCACCATCAGGGACGTGAAATCCGGTAGGACCCACATTACCGTTATCATAGAAGACCCGGTTGGCAACAGCGCCATCATCTCGGAGCGTGCAACCAGGCGAAAGCTCACGAGAAAAGAGGCGGAAGGGTTGAAGACGGGAATGATCGCTGTTTAAAATTTATGTTCCGTATCTTGCCCCTATATACA
>CAYPOB010000066.1:0-3576 GCA_964412405.1 uncultured Methanocellales archaeon
CACTTTCACACCACATACCCGAAGTATTTATGGGATTCCGTATTTATTGTTAAGGAGATAGTATGAGCGAAAAGATATCATTGGATGAACTGCCAGGCGTAGGAGATGCGACAGCTGAGAAACTTAGAGATGCCGGCTTTAATTCGATAGAGGCGATAGCGATTGCTTCACCATCTGAATTGGCGGGCACGGTAGATATAGGGGAGACGGTAGCAACAAAAATAATAAAGGCGGCGCGAGATGCCGCAGATATTGGCGGATTCGAGACGGGAGATATCGTATTCGAGCGAAGAAAGCAGGTCGGAAAATTGACAACCGGATGCAACGCCCTGAACGAGCTGCTTGGAGGTGGCGTTGAGACGCAGGCGATCACGGAATTCTATGGGGCGTTTGGTTCGGGGAAGACCCAAGTTGCTCATCAATTGACCATCAACGTACAATTGCCGAAAGAGAAGAGTGGACTGAGTGGTTCTGCGGTCATCATCGACACGGAGAACACATTTCGTCCCGAACGAATTCAGCAGATGGCGGAAGGAGTTGGATTGGATTACGAGGGGCTCCTCAAAAACATACACGTCGCAAGGGCGTATAATTCGAGTCATCAAATGTTGTTGGTCGAGAGGGCGTCTGAACTGGCAGAGCAGTTGAAGGAATCTGAGTATCCAGTGAAGTTGATAATCGTCGATTCGCTGACCGCGCATTTCAGAGCAGAATATGTAGGGAGGGGGACGCTCGCAAGCCGGCAACAACAGCTCAACAAACATCTGCACGACCTCATGCGATTTGGTGACCTGAACAATGCCGTAGTGATGGTGACCAATCAGGTCATGTCCAAACCCGATGCCTTCTTTGGCGACCCAACCAGACCGATAGGTGGCCACATTCTTGGGCATACCGCTACGTTTAGATTATACCTGCGAAAATCCAAGGGGGAGAAGAGGATTGCCAGATTGGTGGATTCGCCCTCTTTGCCCGAGGGCGAGGCCGTGTTCTCGGTGACGAAAGAGGGGCT
The DNA here is from genome assembly GCA_964412405.1 of uncultured Methanocellales archaeon. Classification (GTDB taxonomy): domain Archaea; phylum Halobacteriota; class UBA148; order UBA148; family JAJOKI01; genus JAJOKI01. The sequence continues at coordinate 1,013 of CAYPOB010000066.1, forward strand.
CATAGATTGAAGATACTGGTTCTGGACATCGATGGCACCATTACAGACGACGAACGAAGGGTCGATTGTAATGTGATAGAGGTCATTCGCGGTTTAGATATGCCGATAATCCTCGCAACCGGAAATATGGTATGCTTCGCCTCCACTACTGCAAGGCTCATCGGCACCAACGGTATTGTGATCGCTGAGAATGGCGGAGTCGTAAAGACGAGTTTCGATGGCAGAGAATACGTCCTCGGAGATATCATGCGGTGTCAACGCGCATTTGACCTTTTAAAAACGCATTTCAAAATGCACCAGTTCAAAGAACTGGTGGAGTTGCAGTCCCTTCGGGACTTCAACATCGAGAAACTCGACTCAGAATATCGAAAAACCGAGATTGCGGTGCGGAGAAATTTTAATTTAGACATGGCAAGAGATATCCTGGATGGAGCCAATCTGGGGGTGAATATAGTAGACAGCGGATTTGCCGTACACATCAAAGACAAACGCATCGATAAGGGGACGGGATTGAAAAAAGTCGTAGAACTGCTGGGTTGGTCAACTGAAGATGTCATAGCGATCGGCGACTCTGAAAACGATGTCGAGTTGCTCCAGACCGCAGGACTGGGCATAGCAGTCGGCAACGCAGACCAAAAACTAAAAACGGCAGCGGACTTTGTGATGGAGGGAGAATACGGTGCTGGCGTGATCGAGGCGGTCGAGCGGTTTATAACTTGATGATGTTATGTGAGATTAGAGCGCAGGTGTTTTTTTATCAACTACGATGTAATCCTTCACGGCCCGGACGGAGTCAAATGGTATGAGTATAAAACCATCCTCCATTCTGAACCCATCTGTATTTAACGCAATATCGGGCCTGATCACAAGATCGAGTAGGTTGCCCGTCCTGAAATCAGCTACTATATTGTACAGTGTTCCTATTTCTGTCCCATCCATCCCCATGACATGCTTGTCAAACAAATTTTTTGTGAATATCTTCGACATTTTTGGTCACGTTTTAATTTCTACCGATATCCTATATAAGACCTCGCTTCAACGGGCGTGCCGCCTTTGAACTGTTCTTGAATGCGCCCATAATATCCACTTATGCTTTCATTGATGGTCGGTCTTATTTTCTTCAATGCCTCTCTGAAATGTCGCATCTCCACGTGACTGGAATCGAAATCCTCCCTCAAAGCAAGTAGGACTGATTCCCTGCACAATGATTCGATGTCCGCACCTACATACCCTTCGGTAACATTCGCGAGTTCGTTGATTTCGACGTCATCTGCTATGGGCATGCCAGCAGTATGAATTTTAAATATATCGACCCTGCTGGACTTGCTTGGCGCCCCTACAAGCGTCATTCTGTCAAATCTACCTGGCCGCAATAACGCCGGATCGATCATGTCGGGCCGGTTGGTTGCAGCGATTACGATGACACCCTCCAACGCGACCAGACCATCCAATTCTGTAAGCAGCTGGTTTACAACCCTATCCGATACATTGGAACCCTCGTCTACACCGCGCATGGGGGCAATAGCATCCAGCTCATCGATGAATATGATCGAGGGCGCGCACTGTCGTGCCTTTCTGAAGATATCCCTTATCGCCTTCTCCGACTCGCCAACCCATTTAGAGAATAATTGTGGCCCCCTGATGCTGATGAAATTTGCATTCGACTCGTTGGCAATCGCTTTAGCAATGAGGGTTTTGCCGGTTCCTGGCGGCCCATACAATAAAATGCCCTTTGGAGGATGGATACCCATTCGAGTAAATGTTTCAGGACTTCGCAGCGGCCATTCCACCGCCTCGATTATCTCCTGACGGACGTCGTCCAGTCCCCCCACATCGCCCCAGGAGGCTTTTGGTATCTCGATGAAGATTTCCCGTAGTGCTGATGGTTCGACCTCTTTCAACGCATTGAAAAAATCGGCCCTGGTAACGCTCATCTTCTCCAGTATCTCAGGGGGTATCTCAGCCTCATCCAGGTCAATATTTGGTAGATATCTGCGCAACGTCTTCATCGCAGCTTCTTTAACGAGGGCAGATATATCCGCCCCTACAAAACCATGCGTGTGATCTGCCAGTTCCTCAACATCCACGTCATCTGCCAATGGCATTCCTCTCGCATGAATCTGCCAGACTTCAATTCGGTCATCCCTGTCAGGCACACCGATTTCAATTTCTCGGTCGAAACGACCCGGGCGCCTCAGTGCTGGATCAATCGCATCTACTCGATTGGTAGCCCCTATTACTATTACCTCTCCGCGTTCTTCCAACCCATCCATCATGGACAACAACTGCGCAACGACCCTGCGTTCTACCTCACCAGTAACCTCTTCCCTCTTGGGTGCAATCGAATCGATCTCATCGATGAATATTATCGATGGCGCCTCTTCACGTGCCTCCTCGAACACCTCGCGAAGGCGCTGCTCGCTCTCGCCATAGTATTTGCTCATGATCTCGGGGCCACTGATGGATATGAAATTGGCGTCCGTTTCGCTGGCGACCGCTTTTGCGATGAGCGTCTTTCCAGTTCCTGGTGGCCCATGCAACAAAACACCCTTGGGCGGTTCTAT
>CAYPOB010000067.1:0-3325 GCA_964412405.1 uncultured Methanocellales archaeon
GATTACAACTCCACCAGTTCTTCAAACTGGTGCAATTCCCAATTCTGAATTGTTGGAGGATCGACCGCGCGAACACCGTATGCAGATATCATCCTGAGTTAAACAATTAGCGCATACGATGTTGCCACAGAGTGGACATGTATGCATTTTATTTCCGATACCCCCACAGATGGCGCAGATCCCTGCAATTTCGACCATATCATCATCTACGATAATGCACTCATAAAAACTCTCATGATGCTTGGTGGGGTGTATAATATTCAGCTGCCATCCACTCACCCAATTCCCGTTTCAGTCTTCGAAGGTTCTCTTCCCTCTGTTGCTCAAAATCATATACATCTTGGAAAAATTCCATTTGGTCCATGATTATTTGATAATATGTCATAATGGATTTAAATTTATCGATTTTGCATCGGAGGATATTAAATAAAGTAATCACATTACAATTCTTTGATGAAATGATAGAGGTCATAAAGGGAACTTTTGTAGACGCCTCGTTTGCCCTGAAGGAAAACGTGTACGTAGTTGCATCTCTTGAGCTTGGGAATACGACGATTAAATCCATACTGACCGCCACCGACTTGGAAAAAGGGCGGACATATTTTCTGGACAAAACCGTCGAGCTCACGACGTCCATTCGCTTCCCAGAAGGGGGAGAAGATGTGTTTGGATGGACGGTCAAGGGGCATCCATTGTCACGCGATGCCGTATCCTGGGCGGTCAAAAAGATTCTCATTCGCTCGCTCACGAAGGCAAAAATAAGCGTTCGGGATCTGGATTTTGTGGTCAGGTCAACCGGTGTGGTGGCCGGGTTAGAATCTCCTGAAGGGGTGGATGATATCATCAAAGCACTGGCGGATGGATGTCTTGGAGCGGGGATACCTCCACGTAAGATGGCCGGCGCCCTGCAGAAATCCAACCTGTCCAAACCGCTACAAAAATATTCGTTTATCGATTATGTAGCGTTCGATGGTGCAGTAGCCAGTGTAAAATGCATCAAAACACCGATCGTCGCAAATGAAATGGAAGGCGAATTAGCCCTCGCTGGCATCAAGGAAGGCGCCAAATGGACTCCTATCGATTTCAGAAATCCATGTATCGGCATTGACTTTGGAACGACCCTATCTGGTAGGGTGACCGATGATAAGCTGCCATACGCAAACGTGGTCGGAAGCTACTGCGGACTGGCTGGCGCGATTTTCGATGCGATTGCGCTTCCTGCTGCAGAAACTGCACTTCAATTGACCGTCCAACCAGATATGGAAATTCCAGAGAGCTATATCGAGGACGTGATGAACATGATTACCGTTAAACGAATAACCACAGAAAAAAAATGTGGCACAATACCTATAAATCAGAAAGGACTGAAAGAAACGGACATCGTCCTCATAGGAGTGGACGTTGGAACAAATGGAGATAAACTGAGTTGTTTAACCGAACTCGGAGAGGAGTTACAGCAGGAGGCGGGAGCATCACATGTGATGGGGTTAATAGACTATGTGGCATCTGAACTGGTGAAAAGAATTATTGACAAGACGCATGAATATGGATTATATGGCACAATCGGAATCACTGGGAGGGGAGCAATCACCAGCTCCAAACCCGATATGATTATGGAAAAATTGGGCGAATTCGATGTGGTCTTTGTAGATGATGGGCTGGCGAGGGGGGCAGCCTTGCTTGCCAGATGCCTGCACTCTCTTGGCACCCCCAAAAACCCGCTTGGTGGGGTGAGCGGCGGTGGATGTATTATGAAATTGCGAAGGTGTGTGAACGATGAACGGTAACCTGATGACAACTGTTGTGGGAAGCTATCCTCCAAAACCCGATACCAACGATATATATGCGATGATGAGGGGTGAGAAAGATCCTGTTCGTTCATCGATAGAGGCAGCTGTGAATGACCAGATAAAAGCGGGTGTGCAGTTGATCTCAGACGGACAGGTGAGGGCAGATTTTGTCACTTTGTTCGCAGGAAATATCCCTGGTTTCAATATCAAGGGCGGGCGCCCGAATATAGTGGATTATGTTACGCCGCCAGAGAAGCCGATAACCGCAGATGCCCATAGTTTTGCCAGGAGCATTGCGAAATGTGATGTAAAGGGCATCGTCACGGGACCGTCTACACTGGCGTATGCGAGTGTTGTCGACGAAAAGGCGCCATATAAGTCCAACGATGACCCAGAGTTGATTTATGACATCGCAGAGGCGCAGGCGATGGAAATCATGGCACTGATAAAAGCAGGAGCAAAGGTCGTTCAGGTCGACGAGCCAGTTTTCTCGGTTGGGATGGATTTAGAAACCGCCATAGAGGCCGTGAATAAGATGATAAAAGGGGTAAAGACGCCGGTAGTTCATGTGTGCGGGGATATACGCAGCATCTTCAAAAAACTTCTTGAACTGAACGTAAGCGTGTTGGACCATGAGTTTACGAATACCGCAAACCTCGAGGTTATGGAGAGGGATGTAATTGAAGCTCACGATATGCGTATTGGCTATGGATGCGTTGACTCAAGTTCGATGGAAGTAGAGCCCGTCGAAGTAATCGAGAAAAGAATACTGGCTGCAGTTGAGAAATTGGGCGCCAAAAACATATGGATTGACCCGGACTGTGGACTGCGAAATTTGACAAGGGAGTGTGCATTTGCCAAATTATCCAATATGGTTCAGGCAGCCAAAAACATGGAGGCATCACTGAATGAATGAAATGAGAATTGGAAGGCTTATCAGGGCATCTACGATCAGCGACGGATGGTATCGGGGGCTGGACCTGATCTGGCATCACGGTGAGACTCTGAGGGATGAGCGCGGAAGCGAGACCAGAGAACTGCTGAATTTAGTGATCGTAATAGGGAATCCGTATAAAGACCAGATACCGGAACATAGTTCATGGAATGTAGAACGATTGGATAAGTATGCCAAGCAATTGATCACCGATGAGAATGCACAGAATTTTGAGTATACCTATGGGCAGCGTTTACGTGATTGGGGTGTTGAGGGCATAGACCAGATAAAATACGTGATCGACAAACTTAAGAAAAATCCCAATTCCCGTCGAGCGACGTGTGTCACATGGATACCCTCAAAGGATACCGTATCACAGGAAATACCATGTATGATCCTCCTGGATTTCAAGTTAAGAAGGGGGCGCCTCAATCTAACCGTCGTGTTCAGGTCGCACGATTTCTATGGCGCGGCGCCGAGCAACTGGTATGGATTATCCAAGTTGATGGAATATGTCGCAGACAAGATAGGCGCCAAACCAGGCAAATTGACCAGCGTCAGCATCTCGGCGCATATATATGCGCATGACTGGGATAACGTG
>CAYPOB010000068.1:0-3308 GCA_964412405.1 uncultured Methanocellales archaeon
AATGTTTGGTTATGAGCCGAGCGCTCTAACCAGACTAAGCTACGGGCCCGTGGAACCAAAATATATCCTTCCATTACTTAAACCTACTCCAACTCTATGTCGACCTATTCTAAACGAGCGCATATTCGTTTTATATATCTGGCTTTGGCGCTTTTGCCTGTTTTCCTGAGCAGCGCGCCATCTCGCACTTTGATCGTCGTTATTTTGAAGTAATTTTTGTTGAAACGCTCGATGTTTCCGACTACAAACTCTTGTTCTCCTTGGGCAGGCAGGTCGAGGGGTTCGGTATGCTTACCGAACTGCAGAGATATTTTCACCACCACTTCGTTGACAACCTTTGCCCAAATCGTTTTGATCGATTCTGCATTAGCGCGTCCGACTCTTTTGTTCCCTGGCAACTCAATTGACATGACCTGTACCACGCTCAGTTCATCGTCTTCATCGATTATGAACTCGTCACCGACCGTCACCTCGTCCTGACCTGATAGTTCTATCCTTTGTACTGCGGATGCGCCGTGTTTTGATACGACCACCTTGATCGATATATTTTGAGATGCTGATAGGGATGTCATATGGGTGGTTTCACAGGCATCGCACTTAACCAAATCCTTCTTTAATATATGGTGGCTCACAGGGTGCTCGGGCGAGCATGTTGGGCATATTGCATCTATCTGCATGAAATCATAATACATAAGGGCAACCTGGTACAAATAAATAGCCATGATCAAAGAGGTCATTTATGCGTGGGGGCATCCGAGCATCACGGCTAGACATCGGACCACGTTTGAGATAACGAAGGATGTAAATATCATAGGGCAGGGCGATTGTATCGTGGCGGTGTCAGCGGACAAAGGCGCAAACGACCTTTCCATACAATTTAAACAGGCGGCAACCCAACCAGATACTCTAATTGTATTGGACTTTTTCGCGGGCGAGTTGCACGAACGAATAATCGGGCACGGACATCCAGACCTGATGTTCGAACATCCAGAAGACCTGGTCGGGCGAGTGAGCTCGTATACGTGTCCCAGAACGCTGATGGTAAATGCTGATAAATCAGCACTTCGGTTCGACAGAAATTTTGTAAGAACGATTCAATCAAAAAATGCAGAGATAAGAATAGAACTAACTGCGATAAGACCGTGGCAACGCTGACAGCTGATTCAATATGAATTTCAGGATGATCATGCTCGCTACCATGCAGACTGAGAGTGCAGAAACCATCGTTTCCCAGCCAGGGAGATAGCCAGCGATACCATATCGGATTCCACCTATTACTGCCGTAATCACAAATGTCGATGAAACTGCGATGACGCCTCCCCCGCCCAGCGAAAGGGCCTGATCTGCCCCTCTTGTATCAAAGAATGCCGAGCCGAGTATGAAGGAAGTGGCGCCTATTATCAACACGATGGCGGGACGAATTGGACTGCCAGAGCCAGCCATATATATGACTCCAAATGCAATTCCGAGCATTACCAGTGCCACTGCGACAGAAGCTATTAACGCCCCGATAAAGTAATTAACTCGAATTGGTCTACCTCCTATAAACATATTAAATAACTATCATGATTTATAAGTGTCGCAGTTTAGAGCTATGAGATATGTCTACAGACAAACCTATATCCATAAATATAATCACTGCCAAAATATAGTTACTGTGGAGAAAATGGAATGGTCAAGAGAAGGAAGATAAACGAAGCAACTGATGACATGGTGGGGCAGGTGATAAGGTACCGCTCTTCGAAGTGCTCCTATAGAATAGTATGTGTGGCGCCAGGTGAGGCATGCATAGAAGATGCTCCCCATGCCATCTCGGCACTTAAACCGCCAGTATGTTTTATGGGGGGGCAGAAAAAATGGCATGAGGAAGAGTGGATGGATTTAAAAACGACATCCTGGGTGGAGGTTTTATCGCTTCAAAAGCCATTACTGTTCATCCTGTTCATAGTATCTACTGTTGTGGCGTTCTTCCTAGCTACAATCATAATAGCCTTTGGATGATGCATTAGTTTTGACAATTATCTCTAATGCCTCTTCTAAGTTCTTTCCGATTGACAGTATGCCATGTTTTTCCATCGCTATGAGATTGTCATTTTGGAGGGCGATCAGAGCGCTATGAGCCAGTTTCAGCGTGCCATATGGCGCATATTCAGCCAGCGGAAGGCCCAATTCTTTCCGACGCGCCAACAGCGAATCGTCATGTACGTGTATGATGGCGCGGCACCCGAACTGTCGATAAACCAGATAGTGCAATGGCGTCTCTGAGCTCGGCTCCTTAGAACCGATGACATTGGCGATGTTTCTTTTCGGATCGTATGTCTTGATCAGGACTATATCGTCTTCTTTTAAATCGCCCAGGGATGCTCCTCCGACGGTGATCAAAATGCCATCATCGACCTTCACGCTCAGGTTGCCAAGAAAGCCCTCTGTCAGATGCATTGACTTGAGTTTTCTGCCGACCTCAATGATATTATGTTTTTCCAGATGCGATACGTTCATTCCAACGAAAACGGTCTCGAATTTGCGCCCCACATAGTTCTCACCATAGACGATTGCAACTCCTGCGCTTGTTCCAATCCTTGTGGCCCCTGCCTCGACGAGCACGACCGCATCATCATATGTGCGGATCCCGCCCGATGCCTTTATTCCCATATCCCTCCCTACGGTCCTTCGCATTAATTTAATATCGCGAACGGTTGCCCCCTTAAAACCAAGGCCTGTGGAGGTCTTCACGAAATCGGCACCAGATTCCCTGGCGAGCTGGCAGGCCTTTATTTTCTCCTCGTCTGTCAAAGTCCCTGTTTCGATGATGACTTTTACTGTCGCATCTCCTGCGGCTTCCACAACTGTACTTATATCTTGTTTTACTGCTTCATAATCACCAGATTTCAATGCGCTGATGTTCATCACCATGTCCATCTCTCCTGCACCGTTCATAATGGCGTTTTTCGTCTCCAATGCCTTGACACTTGGGGCGGTTGAGCCCAGCGGAAAGCCTATGACGGTGCACACCTTGATACCAGTCCCTTTTAGTATCCCCGCCGCCAACTTAACATAAATTGGATTGACACAGACAGATGCGAAATGATATTTTTTTGCCTCGGCGCAAAGTCTTTTGATGTCCTCAACCGTTGCATCGGGTTTTAAAAGGGTATGATCGATCATCCCTGCTAGTTCCTCTCTGGAGATGTTCATTATATCCTCATATAAAAGCCAAGTGCGGGGGGCCGGATTCGAACCGACGAACTCCTGCGAGAATAGATCTTGAGTCTATCGCCGTTGGTCTTCGAGATCAAACCCATATCAAT
>CAYPOB010000069.1:0-3147 GCA_964412405.1 uncultured Methanocellales archaeon
TTTTACCGAGTGAATTCTAACGAAATTCCTCTTTTACAGAATGAATTCTAACGAATTCCTCTTTTACAGAATGAATTCTAACGAAATTCCTCTTTAGGCCATGTTCGCCGCCAATCAAGGAATATGCTTTTTCAACTGCGGTACCTTCACTCTGGCTTGAAATCTCCTTCGTAAATTTTCCCCATTCCGTTCCTGTCCTAAATTCTCCCTGTACGATGTATTTCTTCATAGATATTACCTCATATAAAACCAAGAGTCTCCTCGATTCTTCCCAATTCAGGTCCAGTTGTATCTCCTCCGGCTGCGTATCCCTTCGAGTTTACCAGCAGTGCAGAACCGATCAACTTATGCCCATAGTTTATAGTGCTGACATTCAGCGGCAGGTTAAATATATCCTCCAGAAACTTCAGCTCTGCACCGGTAGCATTAGGATGGACCAGCACTCCTTTGTTGGTTGCCACTCCTGCCACTCCAGGGGTTTTCAATCCGCCTATTGTGCCTTTATATATCTCCACATTTAGGGTATCCTTGATCGCCCCGATCGCTTTTTTAGGCATGTCCGGGTGCACCATTGCAGTGCTGTCGTTTGATAGGATTAGATTTCCGACTGCGGTCATCTTCCCCGGCAATCTTGAAACTTGCGCATGTTTTTCGAGTTTTGCAATTTCATCATCCAGTGCATATTGGGGCACCATAAAACCAGAAGAATTTCCACATATCAGCGCACCCAGCACAGAACTGCCACCGATAAGCGTCTTTACGCCATGGACATCCAGTGCCTTACATATTTCCTTGAATACGTGCTCTTGAATATTTGTCGGCAGGATCACGATATCCTCGGTGTTTGTGCCAAATACACCGATGTACGGACTTCCATTAACATACAACTTATCTGGCATTTATACTAATCACTTCACAACTTCTGTTTCGACGACCCCGTCCTCAAATTTCATCGCTTTAATTCGAATTTTGGAGGGCGGATTTTTACTTCCACGTTCCCAGATTTTTTTATTTATGCTTTCGTCCAAGCGGATTTTTTCTGGATCAGCCTTCATGTGCCTTACTAAATATTCTCTAATCTCCTTCATCGCTCTTTTACTTCTCCGCCATCTCGGCACCTTTTTTGTATCTTTCAATGGGATCGTATGAATCTGTTCTTTTCCATCGGCCAATGTAATCACCAAAACACTATATATCTAAGACTATATATCTAAGTCGTTGCGTCTCCAGCTTCGTCTCTTTGGATGAGTCGTCACCGCCCTATTGGTCTTCATTATCACCCAGACAGGAACACGTCTATTCTGGCCTGTGGCTTTTGCCAGTTTCATCTTTTTACCCTTTGTCTTCTTACCCATCATTCACACCTTCAACCTCGTCGAATATTTATATCTCTCTTCTTTGGACGAATCTGCAATAATATTTGCCTGAGTTGACCATCGTCGATCATCGCCCGCAACCGTCCGCTCTGGGATAACATTATTAACTGCCCCTCTATTTGACTGGCAAATTCGGGACGCGTCATTCGTATATTAGTGAGTCTCTCCCTCGCACTTGGTGTCAGTATCTGGCGGAGAATTGCCTGCTTTTTGGCAAGTATCTCTGTGTGTACTGCATCTTCTTGTACCGTCTGTATCTGTGCCCGCTTTAATTCTTCTAGTCTTCTTCTCCTGATCTCTTCGATTTCATCGACCATTATATCACGCTCAATGTTTCACGATGTTACATTTCCGAAGGAAATGTAACTCTTACAGTTGTAGCAATTCAAAGAATTGCTACTCCATCTAAATGTTACAGATCATAGATCTGTAACTCCACCCAAATCTTCGATTTAGTCGGTCTTCGAACTGACACAGGCCAAATCTTCTTCACGCAAGTTCAGATTTAACTTCATTTGCGATTTTATCCAGAAATGATCTACCCTGTGGTGAGATGACTCGACCATTTTTCATAGTACGGACGTATTCTATATCTTCCAATTGCCTGAGCGCTTTGCGTGCGATCGAACCGCTTCCCTTGAGGAATCGCTCGGGCCGCGACCCTCTGTTTTTCCTACCGCCATAAACTGATCTGAGTCTCTCCACTCCTACTGGGCCATCTATGTATATTCGCCTGAGAATTGATGCGCACCTGATATACCACCAATCAGAATCCAATGGTGGCAGCTCCTTATGCACACCTGTTTTTACGTAAGCCGCCCACTTAGGTGGCATACATTTTTCATTCTTCTTTAAGCGCTCTGCTACTTTACTTATAAGCCCATATGCGGGCACATCATAAACTGTCGTCATATTAACCTTCCGTTAAACAACATGAACCTACTTATAATATTTGTATTATTATGAAAATGTGCTGGTTGATTAATCTATCGGTCATCTTTTAAAATATACTGCAGTTTTCCCCCTTATCTCTATTAACTCGGATTTTGTCGCCCGAGAGAGCTGTTGCGCAACTTGCTCCATCTTGTTTTCCGCCGTAGCGGACCTAAGGAATTTGACCTTGACAAGGCGCATTTTCTTCAACTGTCCTTTCAACTCATCTGCAAGCGTTTCCGTAACGCCGTTTTTGCCAACCTGCATAACGGGATTGAGCGATGCCGCATCTGACTTGAGACTATATCGTCTTTTTTTGTCCATATGGATACCTCATCAATTTTTTACATGCGAGGCAGGTTACTGCCACGTATTCTCCCCGCAGTCGCACACGTGCGTTGCCACCCGGCACGAGATAAGAGTAGCAGTGCCTGCACACTCTTCTCTTCAGTTCTCTCGAAATCCTGACGTTGTGGCGCATCCCTATTCGTCTTGCCAGATGGATATATCTATCGCTCCTTTCCGGATGCTCACCGAACCCCTGTTCGGCAAGTTCAAACAGCCGTTCTATGCGCTGTTTCGCCATGTCGCGTATCCAGCCTTTGCGCTTCACTTGGATTCCTCTTTAATGTGCCGACCGGTCGAAAATCATAGATTTTCTTAGCCCGTCATCGCATTCCCTCGTAGTCGTAATCCATCACAACCTATATGGAAATTCAACATGCGCCGACCGGGATTTGAACCCGGGTCATGGGCTATCTCCTCTTTTTTCCGTCAACGCTTTTGCGAGCAGAGTGCCTGCTTCGCAGGTACCTGACCACTTACCCAGTAAGTGGCA
>CAYPOB010000070.1:0-3125 GCA_964412405.1 uncultured Methanocellales archaeon
CCAATCCTCTCCAGCGCCTCTTTGATTTCATTCCGCGATACTGCATATGCGCATCGCACAAATCCCGAGCCAGATTCGCCGAAGACGTCACCAGGAACGACAGCGACTTTCTGCTCTTTGAGCAGCCCCTCTGCAAATTCTTTAGAGGTCATTCCAGTATTCTTTATCGATGGAAATGCATAGAAAGCGCCCCTGGGCACAAAACAATCGAGACCAAGGTCGTTCAGCCCCTTGACGATGAGTCTCCTTCTCCGGTCGTATTCCTGGACCATTTCAGTTACGTTATCCTTGCCGTTTTTCAACGCATCGATAGCAGCCATCTGAGCGGTAATCGGAGCACACAGCATCGTGTATTGATGTATCTTTAGCATGGCACCAATTATCTCAGGTGTGCCAAGGGCGTAGCCAATGCGCCATCCGGTCATCGCATACGACTTTGAAAATCCATTGAGTAATATCGTCCTGTCCTGCATCCCATTCAACGATGCAAAACACGTGTGCCTTCCTTCATATGTTAGCCGATCATACACCTCGTCGGATATCGCGATCAAGTCGTATTCTACGATGACATCCGCAATCTCCTCCAGCTCCTTTTTCTTCATGGTTGCACCTGTTGGATTGTTCGGATAATTGAATATAATCGCCTTGGTCTTCTTCGTGATCTTCTCCTTTATCTGCTCCGGGGTGACCTTGAAATCATTGGATATATTCGTGGAAACTGGTACTGGTTTTCCGCCTGCAAGTACTATGCACGGATTATACGAGACGTAGCAAGGCTCTACGACGATGACCTCGTCCCTGGGATTTACAATAGCGCGATTGCAAAGGTCTATCGCCTCACTCACTCCGGTGGTGACCAGTATCTGATCCTCTGGATTATAATAAATGCCGTAATCTGACTCTATCTGCAGGGATAGTTCGTCTCTAAGTTCGCGTAATCCCCAGTTGGATGTGTAAGATGTATATCCCTTCTCCAGAGAGTATATGCATGCCTCCCTTATGGACCACGGGGTGACGAAATCCGGCTCGCCCACACCAAGCGAGATGATATCATCCATCCCTATAACCATCTCAAAGAATTTTCGAATTCCCGATGGAGGAATCTGTTGGATTCTATCTGCGATCTTCATAGAGTTATCGCCAGCCTCTTGGGCTCTTCTTTTCCATATAATATGTCGCCACCTTCTTTATATGTTCTGAGTATGAAGTAAGTGGCAGTACTCTGTATCTGCTCCAGTGGCGCTATCTTTTCCGCGACGAAGAATGCTACATCTTTCATCGTCTGACCCCTGACCAATAAGGATAAGTCATGGTCTCCAGATATCAAACGAACGGAGATGACCTCTGTGAACTTGGCAATACGCTCTGCAATAGCGTCGTATCCCGCGCCACGTTCTGGAGTGATTTTCACCTCTATCATCGCATATACATACTCCTTGCCAACCTTGTTCCAGTCGATTATGGTTTTATATCTTCGAATGGTGCCATCTTTCTCCAATTTCTCTATTGACCTTTTAACCTGGGGTTCGGATGCTCCGATCATGGTAGCGATCTCGCCAGCACCTACCCTTGCATCGTCTTCCAGTATTTTGAGTATCTTTTCTTCATTCATGATATCGCCCCACTTCATCGTCTAATTTGAGTATACTGATTAAAAACCTTTACGAATAAATATTATATCTTATCATCCTATTTAACTAATTACGGCAGAGGATACACATGAAATTAAAATACCTTACGATGGATGATTTTGATGTCGATGGCAAAGCCGTTTTAGTTCGACTGGACTTAAATTCACCAATGGACCCCCACACGGGAAAAATCCTCGATGACAAGCGATTGTGGAGCCATACGGAGACTTTAAAAAAGCTGGAAAAGGCGAAGACGGTGGTGCTCGCACATCAGAGCCGCCCTGGAAGAAGTGATTTCACCACCATGGAACCACATGCTAAACTGTTGAACAGAATCATACGGCAAAAGGTGAGTTATATAGATGATATTTTTGGCTCTTCTGCACGACGTGCGATAGAGGAGACGGGATTAGGGGAGGTGCTACTTCTTGAAAACGTGAGGTTCTATTCTGAGGAAGGACTTGAACAAGGTCCAGAAGAGCATGCCAAAACGCACTTGGTCAGCAATCTCGCACCACACTTCGATCTGTTCATAAACGACGCCTTCGGGTCTGCGCACAGGTCTCATGCGTCAATGGTGGGATTTACGCATGTAGTCCCGTCTGCAGCAGGCAAACTGATGGAGAAGGAGATAAGCATATTGGAGGGGGTCTTAGCTAACTCGGACCGGCCATGTGTATTCGTGCTCGGTGGAACCAAGACCAACGATGCAATCGATGTCATTAAAAACGTCCTGTCGAACGACGTCGCTGATAGAGTACTTGTGAGTGGTGTTGTGGCAAATGTGTTTTTGGCTGCATCCGGGGTCGATATAGGGACCAAAAATATGCAGCTCATCGAAAAACAAGGTGGTTTGGACGGGATTCCTATGGCAAAAGCATTGCTCAAAAAATTTGACAGTAGGATAGCAATGCCAACAGATGTGGCACTAAATAAAAAAGGCAAACGTTTTGAAGTCAAAATAGATGCACTACCTGTCAAGTATCCGATCTTTGATATAGGCATAGAATCTACCATGGCCTTCGCCGATGAAATCAAAAATGCGGGAACTGTAGTATTGAATGGTGCCGCAGGGGTTTTCGAGGAGAAGGATTTTGCCCTGGGAACATTTGAAATTCTGGAAGCCGCTACAAAAGCGAAATTTGCCGTAATAGGTGGAGGACACAGTGGGGCTGCAATGCGAAAGGTAGGGCTGGAGAAAAAGATTGCACACATGAGCACTGGAGGAGGTGCATGTATCATGTCCCTCACTGGGAGGGAATTGCCAGCGATAGCCGCGCTCAGGAATTCGGCGAAACTGTTTAAATCCAGGCGGTGATTTTATGCTGTTCCTGCGACATTGTAATTGATGGACATGCCTCGGTGGCTCAGTCTGGAAGAGCGAGTGACTTGTAACAACCCTCAAAAGGGTTGATCGTTTGTCCACCTTCGGTAGGACATATGAACGGCTGCAGGACATCACTAGGTCGCGAGTTCAAATCTCGCCCGGGGCTT
>CAYPOB010000071.1:0-3056 GCA_964412405.1 uncultured Methanocellales archaeon
CCATTGCTGATGATACCAGGACCTGTGCCCTTACATCCAAGGGTATTGAAGGCGATGTCCATGCCAATGATAAATCACAGGGGTCCCGAATTTGCCAGAATCTTTGATGAATGCATTTCCGTTTTAAAGGATGTTTTTCAGACCAATAATGATGTGCTCGTGCTCAGTGGTTCCGGAACGGCTGGAATGGAAGCGTCCGTCGGCAACGTGACAAGGGGCAACGATGTCGTTACCATCGTGAACGGCAAATTCGGCGAGCGTTTCAAGGAGATTGTTGCACTGTACGGCAATCCGATACCCGTGGAGTATGCGTGGGGAAGCCCCATAGAATTGGATGATGTAGAGGATGCTTTAAAAAAAGGTGCATCGGCCGTAACCATGGTCCACAACGAGACCTCTGTGGGCATCGTGAATCCAGCTGAAGAAGTCGGAGAACTAGCCAGAAAGTACGATGCGCTGTTTATAATGGACGGAGTATCTTCCATAGGCGGCAACGAAGTGCCAGTGGATAGGTGGGGCGTGGACCTTGCCATCCTCGGTTCCCAGAAGTGCCTTGCAGTACCGCCTGGGTTGGCTGCCATCTCCGTCAGCGATAGGGCATGGGAACGTATGGAGAACGTTAAGTCCCCATATTACTTAGACCTGAAGGCGCATCAGAAATCTGCAAGTAAGGGACAGACGCCATACACTCCCGCCATTCCATTGTTTTTTGCGTTGCATGAGGCGTTGCGCCTTGTATGCGAGGAGGGATTGTCCACCAGGGTCAAGCGACATGAACGATGTGCAGATGCCGTTCGAAGGGCTATGAATGCAATGGGGCTCGAACTGTTTCCGTATTTGAATAAAATCAGCAGATACTCGAACACGGTTACCGCAGTTAAGATGCCCAAGGGCATCGTCTATAAGCAACTGCGCGATGGAATAACTAACAGGGGGGTGCTTATAGCTGGCGGGCAGGCACATCTCAAGGGTAAGATATTCAGGATAGGACACATGGGCAATGTGTCCGCAAAGGAGATTTTGACCACCATAGAAGCATTAGGGTCCACGCTGGTTGAACATGGAGTCAAAGCAGAAGGTGGCGTAGCTGCTGCAGAGCAAGTATTGAAAATTTAAATGGGGAGCCTCGTCCTCAATCATCTCCTCATAATACATTTATTATTATGATTAATATTAATCGGAGCGATGGACGTTCATCATTGGAATGAATATTAATGTGCTAAAAACGAAAGGTATATAATACAAAGACCACCTAAAGTTAAATACGTCGTATAACGGCTTTTTGTCTGATATGATATAAAAAGAGAAAAAAGGTGAAAATAATATGACAGAACTTCCACTTGCACCAGTAGGTCGAATTGTAAGAAAAGCAGGCGCTGAGAGGGTCAGCGAAGATGCCAGAGTAATGCTGGCAGATATATTGGAGGATTATGGACTCAAGGTATCTGCAGAGGCGCTCAAGTTAGCAGGACACGCTGGCAGACGGACCATAAAAGCAGATGATATTAAGTTGGCGACCCAGAGATTATAAGCCAAATGACCACCAAATTCTCTGATGACCTGAAAGAGCTATCTAAAAGGATGGATGAGAATTCGACAATTGAATCTATTCTAAGGGAATATTCAGAGAAAGAGACCACATCCACTTTTGGTTTTTTAATAGCTCTTTTAGCTTTGCCGGTCGCTTTGCCAACTCCAGCAACTGGTTTTGCCACCCCGTTCGGCATTTGTATTATCTTTATATCCATTGCCCTGATGGCCAATATGCCCTTAGACCGCATCATCTCCAGAATGCCAAAAAAGATGAGAGGGAAGAAGGTTGGCAGAAAACTCGTAGAATTCACCGACCTTTCCTCAAATATCGTGGGGAAACTGGAAACATTTGCTAAACCCCGCTTTACCAGAGTCTATCAAACCCTCGTCTTTGGCAGTGCCAGATATTTTCTATACTTTTTGCTTATCTTGGTGGGAATCGCCATGATTCTGCCCATCCCGTTCACAAACACAGCACCAGCAGCTGTAGCCTTCATCATCGGCATTGGCATGATGAACAGGGACGGTTTTCTCGTCTTAGCAGGAGTTATTTTAGGTCCAGTCGGCCTGATGGTATATTACCTTTTAGTCAGTGGCGTTATTGGTTTGATGTTTTAGAGTAATGTTGATTCGCAAGTGGATGCGCTAAACTTGCCGATTTTAGTTGCAAGAGCTGTGATCTCTGATTTGTCCATGCCAATTAATGGGTGGTAAATCGGGAAATCGATGCCAAGAGGCACTGCAAGCACATCCGCTGATATCTGGGCAGCAACCTGCTCCAACGATGAGCCTGTGATTATCCCATGCGCCCACTCTTTTTTTGCCATCTCCGCAGCAATTCGATACATATTCTCTACACTCTCGCCACGCGGCACTTCGTGGATTTTCATGGGGTAATTCGGCGCCCATCTCTGCAAATTTTTAATAGACTCCACCGCCTTGACGCTCTCTGCCGCACCGGGAAAAGGATCATTGTCACAGTATATCGGGATTATCTCACAGCCACGCTTCATCATAAGCCATACTGCAACGAACGAGTCGATGTCATCAGACATCAAAGCTACCACCCTGCCCTGCGTGCCAAGCGGCAGACCGCCAACGCCTTTGATGATTTTCGTATAAATATAGGCTTTATCAGGTCTCACCTCGATGAATATCTCTTTATCAGGAGATGTCAAGTCAATGGATGGATTTTGCTCCTTAATGCGCTCATATACGGCATCCCCGCACGATACTCCGATGTCCCTGCTGGAAAAATCATGGACTCCTGCTTTGCGCGCCCGTATGGCAAACGACTCGTTTTGATTTATCGTCAATTCACCTACGTCTGCTGCCATCTTTGCTATTGTCTGCAGGTCTGGCTCCGTAGAGATCACAGGACTCGTCGACACCACGCCAAAAACGTTCGCCACCACATCTGCGATGCTTGAGTCATTGGAATGGATAAATATCCTGCCTCGGTCCCGCCCGATGCCCGAATATGTCTTCTGTTGAAATCCCATAGGGATTACAACTCCACCAGA
>CAYPOB010000072.1:0-2922 GCA_964412405.1 uncultured Methanocellales archaeon
GAATCATCCTCTTTTCATCATATCAAGCGGGCTCTTTATCTTCCTCAACCCTCTTAATACATTGCCAGGAATACCGTTTTGAATATGGCGTAGTGAAGCCATATCGCATCACAAAGATTTGTTTAGCTCTTCAAGTAAACTTTTGATATCAATGCCATACTTTCTAGCAACGTCTCCGATCTTCAGCATGTTCATCTCATAAGCAGACATCGGACAGTGCAAACATGGCAATTTGTATTTTGCGAGTATTTCACTTGCTTCTGGATGCTTCAAAACATCAGCCAATATCGTATCGTCTGTAATTTTTGACATATTTTCTTCCTCATTTCTTATGATATATGTCTTTCTATTTCAATATAATGGCGCATGAATTTAATATATTGTCCTTATATGCAGTTATGAAGATGATGGACATTTACAACAAACTCCTGAAGATATTAGGGGAACAAAGATGGTGGCCCGCAAAAACTCATTTTGAGGTCGTGGTTGGCGCAATTCTAACGCAACAGACCAGGTGGGAGAATGTGGAGAGGGCAATTCATAATTTAGAAAGAAGCGACCTCATAGATCCGGATGCCCTTGCAAGCGTCGATACGAAAAAACTAGAGTTGCTGGTCAAGTGCACTGGATTCTACAGGCAAAAGGCTGAGCGGCTCCAAATTGTTTCACGATATTTTGCTAAAAACGACATGACATCGCTCTCTGAGAAGCCCATTGGGGTTCTACGGAGGGAATTGCTTTCGCTAAAGGGCATTGGAAAGGAGACGGCGGACGGCATCATCCTCTATGCGCTGAACAAACCAAAATTCGTCATCGACGCATACACGGTGCGAATATGCAAATGTCTGGGCATATCTGGCGGATATGATGAGTTGCAGGGAAAATTCGAGAATGAGTTGCCCAAAGATGTTGCGCTATTCAAGGAATTTCATGCACTTATCGTGGAATATGGAAAGCGGTACTGCAACCCAGGAAGATGTGATGAATGTATTTTTGATATCAAAAAGTAATTTCAAAATTTTATCCCTCAATCCTTTCCAACAATTCCATGAACTCCAGATATTGTTCGTGTCCGATTCTCCAACCTTTTTTAACAATTTCATCTACTTTGTTTTTGGCTTCTTTTCTGCTCAATTTTCCTTTTTTAACCATTGAGAAAATAAGATAGAACGTTCCATGGGTTTCAATGCCTATGATTATTCCAATATCCCGAGCGATGCCATCATCAAAAATGGCAATGCCACCTCTTGCGCTCGCTAACGCCAGGACATCGATTTCGCCTCGGTGCAACTCTGCACTCAAGCCCTCAAATTTGCTCTTAAATTCATCATCCACGTCTACAACACCTATGACCTGGTCTTTGACTAACTCTCTCACAACAAATGCATCAGCGTCTCCTCTCCTCCCCCCCTCTGCAACCACCTCTCCAAAAACGCTTTTTGGGATTAGTATCTCTCCGGGAAGCTCCTTGAAAATCCAAGAAAGACCGACTTTACTCAGATAGATCAATGGAGTGGAATCAAAAACCAATATCATGTCGTTGCTGCCTCAAAATCCTTTTTTAGATCTTCGGAGGAGATGTGCAGTAATATGTTTCTTTCTTTAATCAACTCAAGCATCTCTCTGACAGAGATTTCAGCGATTTCAGCAGCTTTACCGACGGAAATTTTGTTCTTAGTGAACAGGTCAAGAGCATGTTCCTTTAATTTCTCTTGTATGCCGATATCGAGCAGTTCCCTCACCAAGGATGATCTTTCCATGTGTTTGATCTTGGCTAACTCCTCTAACTTTTTTGTCATCTCTTTTGTTGACCTGATCGATATTACTTCCATGTATACGTACTCGTTTTTAGTATACTTAAAACTTTTGGTGTTAACCAAAAAAACATAATGAATAAGAAGCATATCTAAATGGGCGAGAAAATATGATTAGCAAAAATCAGTTTATCAAGGATATCAAGAAGGGAGATGTCATAGACGGCAACTTCGCGGTAAAGTACAAAAAGCCGCCAAAGCCCTATGTATCTGGCCTATGTTTTGAGTTCAGGGTTAGCGATAGGACGGGTGAGATGACGGCAAAATACTGGGGGGACAGGAACGAGGCTGGCATAAAAGAGGTCTACGAGAGGTTTCAGACGGGAGACGTCATCCACATCACCGGCAGGGTTGGCGAGTTTAGGGATAAATTGGAGATGGCACTGAATACCGCAAGCACTGTGAGAATGTGCGCGCCGACCGAATATAATATCGAGGACTTCGTGGCAAAGACGGATAAAAATGTGGAGCAGATGATGGGCGAGCTCATGAGCATCGTCAATTCCATTGAGAATTCGCACCTGAGCGCGCTTCTGAATTCATTTTTCCGGGATGCGGATTTCGTCGGGAAATTCAAGAACTGCCCTGGATCGATGCACCGTCATCAGAACTATATCGGCGGCTTGCTCGAGCACACGCTGAACGTGGCTAAATTATGCGACGCGATGTACGCTATACATCCTTCGTTGGACAGGAGTCTGCTCCTGACTGGCGCGATGCTGCACGATATAGGGAAGATAGAGGAATATGCAGTGACGACGAGTATTGACATCTCCGAGGAGGGGATGCTGAGGGGGCACCTGATCATAGGCGAGCAGATGGTGCTGGATAAGATAGGAGGGCTGGATGAGTTTCCAAAAACACTCAGGATGAAGGTGGCGCACATCATACTGAGCCATCACGGATTAAACGAGTACGGCTCACCAAAAAAGCCGCAGTTCCCGGAGGCGCTCGCGATCTACTACGCAGATGAATGCGATGCCAAGGTGGATTACTGCATCAGGCTGAAAAAAGAGGCAGAGACAGAAGACCCCTGGATTTACACAAAGGATTTTAAACATATTTATTTGCGGTAAACTCACGGAGATGTCCGAGTATTAACACAATG
>CAYPOB010000073.1:0-2414 GCA_964412405.1 uncultured Methanocellales archaeon
TCATTATAATGGAGCATCATGGAACTGTCGCCGATTCAAAGAGAGATTCTTGCCGCACTCATAAACACGGTCCGTCAGAAAAATGCAGCTGTGAGAGGGAGAGAGATAGCCCAGATTATCGACCGAAACCCTGGCACGGTTCGGAACCAGATGCAGACGTTGAAGGTGCTTCAACTGGTAGAGGGTGTTCCGGGACCAAAAGGAGGATATAAACCAACTGAAAAAGCATACGAGGTCATCGGCATCGGAGGGATGGGGGAGGAGGAGGTCGTTCGCATCCATCGCGATGGCGTCGAAATAGAGGGGACTACGGTTTCGCAGATAATTTTCACGACCATCAGACACCCCTATTTATGCTACGCATCCATAAAAGTCATTGGGAACATACGATCGATTAATACAGGGGATAAAATCACGATCGGACCCACGCCAGTGAACAAGCTGATGATCAGAGGAGAGGTCTATGGTCGCAACGATGTAGATAACGTCATACTATGCTCCATTTCAGAAATGATATCCCTGCCGAAGAAATTGATCAAAGAATATATACCTGAGAAGATGATATTCCTCTCTCCCGACTCGACCATAGTGGAAGCGGCGCGTATTTTGATTAAGCACAATATCCGCGGTGCACCGGTGATGGAAAACGATGAAGTAGCCGGAATCGTGACGTTTACCGACATTGGAGAGGCGATAGCAACGGGAAAAACCAGAGCACTGGTTAGGGATATAATGAATGAGGACGTGATAACGATCGACGGCGAGATGCCGCTCAACGATGCCATCAAGGTCATGAACGAGCGCAAAATAGGGCGATTGGTGGTAACCGAAAATGGAAAAATGAGGGGAATCATCACAAGGACGGATGTCCTGAGTGAGCTGGCTGTGTACTGATGTCACTCTTTCCTGCGCCTTTTGAATTCATTTAGTAAGTCATCAAGAGGGATGTCACTTGCCGCCAATAATATCAAAGTATGAAATATCAAATCCGCAGATTCGTGGATGATGTCTTTGTGGTCTCCGCTTTTTGCCGCCATTATCAATTCGTCCGATTCCTCTTCAATTTTTTTCAGGATTTCGTCGGCATCGCCCAACAGTGAACATACGTAAGACCCTTTTTTGGGATTCTTCTTTCGGTCCTCTATCACATCGTAAACTTCCTGGATGATGGAAACATCTGTCATAATTTCGTCGTCCTCCTCCACCTTCTGGTAAACTCGATTAATGGATGGTGGGCATAGTCCAATATTTTTATGTCTTTCAGCGAATGAAGCCCAATATTTCTGGCAGTTTTTTCCATCCCAAGCGATATATCTTTTCCCAATATGAGTATGTATGCATCCATCGTGTCGATGTCGAGTTTTCTCGCCGCGATAACTCTGTGATGCCCGTCTACCAGAAGCAGTTTGCCAGGCTTCCGTATGACAACTATCGGTTCCACCATGCCTTTTTTCAATTCATATGTCCTGCCCTCGAGTTCGTCTGCGTAAATTTTTGATTGTGTCGGAATGAGCTGGTTTATCGCCACCTTATCATGTGCCACGCGTATCTTTATATCGTGAATGGTTTCCAGCGTCTTCTTTAACTTCCAGACCTTTTCCGGATTCGCCCGCTCAATCTGCGAGCGTATGACGTCTGCGTTACTGAGAAGTCCGATCAACATTCCATTGCCATTGACCACTGGTAATTTGGATATGCCAGTTCTGAACATCACCCTTGCCGCATCTCTAAGGTCCATCTCCGGATGTGCAAGCACGAGGTCGGTGGACATGACTTTGGATATCTCGTCCTTCTGACCGCATAACAGCAAGTCCGTAGAGGTAATATAGCCCTCTACCTTGCCGTTTCTTACTACTGGAAAGCTCTCGTGCTCTGTTCTCTCGATGAGGGCTATGACGTCTGCTACTGTACTGTCCGGCGAGACGATGTCGACATCGTAGGTCATATAATCCTCTACTTTCAGTTTGTCTGCCATGGGTATCCTATCAATTTAGTCGGCAGAGTATTTATAATGCCCAACAATATTATAATATTATTCCTGCTTTATCATCTCGATGAAATCCTTGACCACGTCGTGCTCTTGGCATATGAATATCAGATTGAAAAAATAGCGATAATACCTGCCAGGAAAATGAATACTGCTCCATCCGGCCTCCACCATTGTAATATGTGATATGGGTAAAGCACATCAGCCTCTATTAATACGCCAAGGGTGGCGCACACACATGTCATCAGCGCGGTGTTATAGTCATTAACTCTGGGGTCTTTTTTTAATACGAATGCAATGTAGCGAAAAAGTATATGATGATTCCGATGTCTGGATCAAAATTAGTATAACCCAATTACCTTATTGCCCACCCCCATAACCGAGATGTTCGTCAAGCTGTTCTCCATGGGTAAAATATAAAAGAACA
>CAYPOB010000074.1:0-1084 GCA_964412405.1 uncultured Methanocellales archaeon
CATGAGGACGATTGACTGGAGCGACAACGGCCATATTATATTAATAGATCAGACGAAACTGCCGGAGGAATGCATCACGCTTGAATGCAAGGATGTCGGTACTTTAGCGGAGGCGATAAGGTCTCTTAGAGTTAGGGGCGCCCCCGCACTGGGTGTAGCGGGCGGTTTTGGAATTGCCCTGGCTGCGCAGACCAGCAGAGCAAGGAGCCAGAGGGACTTGATACAGGACATTGAATATGCGGCAGAAGTACTGCGAAGTACTCGGCCGACTGCAGTCAACCTGTTTTGGGGCATCGACCGCGTCCTAAAGAAGACAAAGACGGGACATTCTGCCCATCAAATGAAGGAACTCGCATTGGGGGAGGCAAAGAAGATGGCGGATGAGGATGTGGAGATATGCAAGCGAATCGGTGAACATGGGGCAATGCTGTTAGAGGGTGGCGATGCAATTATGACATTTTGTAACGCCGGTAGAATGGCTTGTGTAGACTGGGGCACCGCCCTTGGCATAGTCAGATCGGCTATCGGAGAGGGGAAGAGAATAAAGGTGATTGCATGCGAAACGCGTCCATTGAACCAGGGCAGCAGGATCACGACATGGGAACTCTTACAGGACGATATTCCAGTTAGCCTGATAACAGATGGCATGGCAGGGCATGTGATAAAATCGGGAATGGCGGACAAGATAATAGTCGGTGCCGATCGCATAGTCGAAGATGCGGTGTTCAATAAAATAGGAACGTATGCCCTTTCCATAATGGCAAAGGAACATAAAATCCCATTTTATGTCGCTGCACCGATGTCCACGTTTGATTTCGAAAATCGCGCAGCGGACATCGAGATCGAAGAGCGCTCCCCTCAGGAACTTAAATACCTCGGAGATGAACAAATCGCTCCGCTTGAGGTGGAGGTGTATAATCCAGCATTTGATGCCACACCGATGAAGAATATAACCGCGATAATCACGGAAATGGGCGTGTCCCATTCTCCGTTCTCATTCGAGGAAATCAGGCAGCGCTGGCAGGGATGAAGTGATACTGGCAATGGGTATTTAGGAAAGATGAGAATAAACTAGATACAAGGA
>CAYPOB010000074.1:1184-2384 GCA_964412405.1 uncultured Methanocellales archaeon
ACTAGATACAAGGATATCTTGATAGAAGGGTGAGCAAGTGGATGAAAAACTCAAATACAAGATCAAGATAAAGGATTTACCCATAGAGGAACGACCACGAGAAAGGCTAATCAAATTTGGACCGAAGGCGCTTAGCAATGCAGAATTATTGGCTATTATTTTGAGAACTGGCTCCAGAAAAGAAACAGCCATCGATCTGTCCAATAAGTTGCTGAAAGACTACAACATCACGTCATTATCTCAGATAAGCGTGGGTGAGCTGAACCAAGTATTTGGCATAGGGGAAGCTAAAGCCTGTCAAATTATCGCCTGTTTTGAACTGGGAAGAAGACTGGCATCCTATACAGATAAACCCAAGCCGACAATTAAGACATCCCAAGATGTCGCCAATCTTTTCATGCCAGGGATGCGTTATCTAAAGAAAGAGCACTTCAAGGGCATCTATCTCGACTCAAAGAACAGGGTGATGAAAGAAGAGACCATCTCCGTGGGCAGTTTGAATGCAAGTGTAATTCACCCCAGGGAGGTGCTCAGAACAGCTATCTCTGAGGCTGCCGCAGCCATCATTCTGGTGCACAACCATCCCTCTGGAGACCCAAGTCCAAGCAAAGATGATATAGAATTGACTAAGCGCTTAATAGAAGCGGGAAATCTCATGGGCATTGTGGTTTTAGATCATATTATCATTGGAGATGGCCAATATATAAGTTTGAAGGAAGGGGAGTTAATTTAAAGAGGGCTAAAATGGAATTTTCTGGTCGCAACTTTATTTTTGGCAAGCGAGAAATAAGTGAAGAGTTCGTTCAGGAGCCAAGAGTATTTGCCCTCTCACGGTGTTGGTATCTAAAATAGAGTCTATTGAACCGATAAAGGATTTAACAACGTTTAGAATCGGTTAAAGATATATCAATAGAGCAGCACGAGTTTGCCAAAATCTATGATGAGAGATTCACTAAAGTCTGTGAATACCACAGGTTTCAAATTGGTACTCGTGAAAATCTCCTATTTCCCCCCCAAATCCTCATGGATGCTGCTAAACTGTTCTAATGCAGATTCAAGATTTTCTGCAATATCTCTTGCAAGCAAATCTGGAGCTGGAAGGTTTTCAGAATCCTCAAGGCTTTCATCTTTCAGCCAGAATATATCAAGGCTTACCTTGTCCCGCTGCATCAATTCGTCATCAACATTTATAATATATGC
>CAYPOB010000075.1:0-2232 GCA_964412405.1 uncultured Methanocellales archaeon
TCCTGGATAATCAACTATCTATCAGGCATCTTCCGCCGCCAAAGGCGCATCCCACCTGGAGGCAGTTAAGAGAAGACATTTATCGTTTTGTCTATGAACGGGCGAAGATAGAAAATCAAAAAGAGATAAGGGGAATGGCGAGAGTTTATCCAGAGGATTTTGACCCATATCCTGGCTGTTTTTTGAAAGCAGACCTCGAGGAGAAGATTGAAAAATCATGCAAACTGTTGTCTGAAGAGTATCTTGCCCAAGGCAACAGAAGAGGCGGTGAAGAGGCGTTAAAAAATATCACCATTGCCAAAACCGATGCTGTGCCGAAATATGACCCTTTTCAAAGATTATGCAAACTGCAAAAACGCTGGCAGGAATTGATGGAATATACGGGCGAAGGAGATGTTCGTTCGAGCATAAGGCGAATTATTGAAGGAGGCAGAATAAATGAATCTGCTGTCTTACAAAACTGCTTCCCAGAGCAGATGTTATAGGCGGAGCCATCCTTATATATCATAGAATTAAGAATCTATCTTCGATGGGGCACAAGATAACCCTGATTGCCCCTGCTTATACATTGGAATAACGACGTCTTTGTGGCACCGATTGAGTTAGGCACTGGCTTCAGAGGTAAACTCTTGGAGGCTATGGCCTGTGGGCTACCAGTCGTTGCTACTTCACGGGCTACTTTTGGAATAAATCCAACGAATGGGAAGGGACATGTTTATAGCTGATGACTATGGCGTTTTTTCCGAGCATGTGATTATGCTCTTAAAAGATGCCGGGCTAAGGAAAAAGATTACTACTAATGCCCTAACATTGGTAAAGAGATTTGACCACCGATATGCAGCCGAGAAATTAGAGCAAGTGCTTAAAGAAAGTATCACAAAACACCCCAATATTCCCTCTGCACTTCTTATTTAGGTTATGAAGGCCTTACATTAGACCGTAAACTATTTAAAAAACGTAATACCATTTTAGAATGGGTGTAAGAAATGCAATCGTCAAAAGTGTCAACGAAGTATCAGATCACCATACCCAAGGGGATCAGACAAAAAATTGGGGTCTCAGCTGGTGACGTCATCGTCTTTGAGGTTCAAAATGACAAGGTTCAGATTGAAAAACTCGAGGAGTTTTACGAAAGATATGCTGGATCTATAAAGGTGAAGGAGCCAGTAAAGGTCGTTAAAGAAGCCAGAAAAAGGCTGTGGGAGTAGAATGGAGAAGATATACATAGATACGAACATATTCCTCGTCTTTCTCAAAAAAGAGGAGGGCTTTGACTCCGCAAAGGAGACTCTCAAAAATATTGCTTTAGGAAAAAATAAAGGTTTTATCTCCCCCTTTACGCTTCATGAACTTCTATGGGTCTTAGAAAAGGAGAGAGTATCCTATGAAAAGGCAATGTCAGCCTTGGACTTCGCGATACACCACCCAAATCTATCGCTTCTAACTCCTTCTACAGACACTTTCTACTCAGCCTTAGATATAAAACGCAAGAAGGGACTAAAGATAGCAGACTCCTTGCACGTAGCGATCATGTTAGAAAACGACATAAAGAAGATAGCGAGCTTTGATTCGGATTTTGACAGGATAAAGGGAATTGACAGGGTGAGCGGGGCCTGATTATCTTCATAAAACACCCCAATATTCCTTCTGCACTTCTTTAACTTCTTTTACCCTCTCTCTAATTTGATCGGGTAGTTCGTCTTTCGGGGAAGATATCGGCTCTTTTATGTTCATGCCCAGGCCCCCCAATGAGTTAAGGATGGATAAGACCGAATACGGCAGTGCAGTCAGGCCATATCCTCCCTCCAACGCAGCAACCACTCGGCCTTTGGATGCGATCGATTTGACTATGTTGGCAAGGCATCCAAATCCCCTGGCCGTTAGGTTCATCCCTCCCAATGGGTCTGCAAAATGCGCATCCTCTCCGGCGGAAATCAATATGATATCTGGATGAAATTCAGTTGCGATGGGTGTCAAGATCTCATTGAAGACATAGGCATATCCTCTGTCTCCAGTCCCGGCTGGCAGCGGGACGTTCACCGTGAACCCCTCTCCGTCGCCAACACCAACCTCTTCTACACTCCCAGTTCCAGGGTAAAGTGGACTTTGGTGGAGCGAAAAATATAAAACCGATGCATCATCGTAAAATATATCCTGCGTACCGTTTCCATGGTGTACATCCCAATCTACAATTAGGATTCTCTTCATGTCGTGCCTGCTCTGGGCGTATCG
>CAYPOB010000076.1:0-2214 GCA_964412405.1 uncultured Methanocellales archaeon
TGCTCCCTATACAATTCATACTCAAGCAAGCCCACAACTATCTCTGCGTCCCTGTATGATAAGAGTGTGAGCACGTCCCTGCCATAGTTTTTCAGCTGGATTTCGGCAAAATCCTGCCCTGGAGTGATATCCGCGGGAGTAAGGACAACTACTATGTAGAGGGCGGCGATCATCAGCATGACGGCAAGCACCGCCTCTATTGTATGCATCTGACCTGCATCGTCTTTTCGAAATCCTTTGCACATCTCCTCATCACCCCACAGAACCATCTCACCACCACACCCATAGAAGTATCTGATATCCATCCACCCTACCATTTTGGGACAGCAGTGCGAACCTTTCGATTTGAACCACGTCGCCAAGGGGGGGAATGGTCTTTGCAATGTTATTGTCAGCCGTTACAGCATCGTAGGCACCATCATTAACCGGGCGTATCTGCAGGTAGAATCTAAATCCCTCTAGTCCGATAGCCCTGGTCGCATTTTTCAGTTCGCCGTCACCTGTCCCAGCCACTGGATACTCCCACCAGGTCAGGTTCCCTGCCGCAGTGTGGTTTGTCATCAGTGCGTCTATCTTGGACTTGCTGAGAACATTATGCTTATCCTCGTCAACCGCGAAGCCTATTCGTTTCACCGCCGAGTAACTTATGTCCCATACAGTCTCCCAGTCCGTTTCGTTATTCGTTCCGTCATCCCACAACCCAGGGTCCTTCACCAGGATGTCTGTAACTCGACTTGAAATTGGATATATTATGTTATACTCGTCCGCGTATGGCATAACCGCAACTGAGAGAGTATGAAATACAAGGAAGAAAGCGAGCATGAAGATCGATACAGCGATGATGAAATCTATGGTGATGATGCCGCTATCATCTCGAATATCGGTTTTTCGAATCAAGATAGTTCACCTCAAAGTGATCGTCCTGTTGGTTATATCATATTCTATTATGACGCGTTCCATTCCGCTGGGAACCTCTCCCGTTATGAGAACGCCATGCTCCATATTATTGAGTGGAATGTAAACGTCTGTACCCCTTGCAGTGACTAAAATCGCCTGGGAGCTGGTCCCTGGAACCAATATCTGGGCGTTTGTTCGGATGGAATATGAAACCCCTCCCACTTGTGAGGGAATATCCACCACCCTCGTCACAGTTCCACTACTGCCTATATTGGTGGCAAGCCGCATATCTACGATCGTGCCTGCGACATCGTTCCCGACATCGGCAAATCCAAATCTGGCGGTGCCGTCGACCATTCCCTGAAAGGACAGGACCACGGTTGTCAGAAGTATCATGGAGATGAAGAGGGTCAGGAGATAACTAAGCGGAATGGCCTGTGCGGATGTGTCGTGAAGAAGTTTCATAATTTAACTCACCGATGATTTTATGATGGTTTCGTGAACGGAAAGGAAGATGTCTGAAGTACCGGCACCCTGCTTACCGTAAATCGCTATTGTAACTTTATTTGCACCCGTGTCCGTGACAATGTTAAAGCCCGTGCCCTCGTTCAATCCAGCCCCGATTAATTCATCCTCAAAAAATCTCGCCCACGCCCGATAATACTCACTGATTATCGTAATCGTGACGTATTTATTGAGGGCGGTCGCCACGGGAGGATTTTGGATATTTTCATCAAATCCGACAAATCTCGAATCGACAGATACAATGCCGGCGCCGCCAACCGAGGAGAGTGGACCAGTGAGATTGATCATGCGCAGATGTATCGATATATTAGTCCCATCTATGGGCGTTATGAACATATTATCTGGCTGCGAGGTCATTATGGGTATGCCATGAGCGAACCTAACTATCACTGCTCCATTCTCAAATACCACTGAATCGTCCCGCAGTGTGCATTCGATATTTCCGACATTTAGGGGGTTATCGAATACATCATAACCACCAGTATCGTTCACATAATGCACCTGTATCTTCGTGGTAGGAGCATCCGGCATTACCGTAATCGCTCCTCCGCCCATATGCATCGCAGTACGTCTTGACGGTCCAACTCCTTGAATAGGGCCCTTTAAATCATCTATATCTGACTGGAGGATTCCCATGTGGTTCTGTATACTCTGCACGTGTACAGTGTGTCTGGCGGCATCCATCACTGGTATCCCCGCTGCATAAATTATGGCAATCATCGCCGTTGTAATCCCAAGGATCAATATCATTCCCACTACAGGAGAAACTGCATCCTCGGCATGTTGAAATCT
>CAYPOB010000077.1:0-2188 GCA_964412405.1 uncultured Methanocellales archaeon
TTGAAAAGTATTTTGCCAGATACCACATGATACTTTGGAGCGCCTATGATGGTTAGCAATAAAGACGTTTTTCCCGAGCCATTTGGTCCAAACAAGACGTGTAATTCCCCTTTACCTATATCTAGATTCACGTTATCCAATATCTGTTTGTCATCGACTGTGACCGTCAAGTTATCAATTTTAAGCATGCGATACCCCCAAAGTCAACGTTGTTAACCACACTTAAATGTTATGATATCTATACTTCATCAACATGAATCCATCTTCGTGCATCGTGTGCAAAGGAAAGGGTTCGTGTGGACGATTTCAATGTCCAATACTCTCAAAATTCCAGGCGATCGAGAAACTCCCTCCCCTTAATGATACCATCTTTGGCGCATCCCCCCCATCTGTTTTTGTCGGGCGGATGGGATATCCAAATATCCAGGCAGGTCCGCAGGTCCCTCCGCAAATAAGCAGCAGTGATGCGCATATCTACGACAGTCCGCAGGAGTGGCTTGACAGGGGGATCGAGGACATCATCGGATTGCGCTCGAATCTGGTCCGATCTAATATCAAGCTGAACGTCAAAGATGCTCGCACACTGGATAACAAATTTTTGGTCAAGACCCACGAACTCGCAATGGCAGATGCGCCAGTGGATACTGAAGTACGGTTCGTGAAGCCCCCTAAAAGGGAGTTGCGCTTTGATGACGTGCTCGCACCGATGGGACCGTCAGGCCAGATTAAATCGCTGGACATAACTGAAAATCCATCGGTTCCGCAGAGTGTTGACCGCCTAACATCTGATATAGATGCTTTGGCCAAGGATGCAGTTGTGGAGTTGTACGGAAGCGGCATTTCGGTTTATCACATCTACAGACTGCTCTCGATTGGGTTGCTGGGGAAGCAGAATGCTCGACGGCTCGTTCCGACAAGGTGGTCCATTACGGCAACGGATGACGTCCTTGGCAAGCAACTCATTGCAGATTTAAAGGATATGCCAATATTTGGCAGCATCAAGGTGTTTAGTTCCCAGAAATTGGGCAACCGTTTTGAGATACTCTTGCTCCCGCGTATATTCTCGTTTGAATTGATAGAAATCTGGCAGCCGAAGTCGGTCTGGGCAGGGGATTCCGCATGGATCGGCGCAGATCGAGAGGGATATGATGGCAAAACCACATATTCAAATCTTGGCGGAGGATATTATTCTGCACGAATTGGCGTACTTGATTATCTTAAGAAAATCAGGAAACAGGCGTCGGTGTTCATGGTGCGGGAAATCCTTCCTGATTATTGGGCGCCCCTGGGCAGTTGGGTAATTCAGGAGACCGTGAAGGATGCGATGGCGCGGCGGCCAAAAGAGTTTGAGACCGTTGACGAGGCGATAACTGATATCGCAGCCCGAACAAGAACGCCTGCACACAAGTGGAAGCATGAAGCGAAAATTCTGAATGATTTCAAATTCCAGAAAAGGTTAATGGATTACATGTCCGATACGATAAGGATGTATTAAGCGAGCACACATCTCGAAATATTCAGGAGCCAGTATCCATTTTTCAGTACTTTGTCGCTATCAAGTATCTTCACACGCCTCCTAAACAGCGGACCATCGACGACGAATGTATGGTATTCGCCTGCTTCACCACATGGATCGATTTTCCCATCCATGAGATCTCCTATGAGTTTTTTATCGATCTTTCGCCCCAACCATTTCTCCCCCAAGATTTCTGCCTTAACGGCGACGATGATGGCATCAAATCCAGCATCGATAAAATCATGGACTATGTCTTCTGTCTCTCTCCCCCATAAAGGAAATATCGGCTCTATATCCAATTCACTGCAGACCCTGCATATCCAGACCTTGTGCTCTTGAACATCGATGTCCCCAAAAATACCGGCGTTCACGCCAAATTATTTCAACTCTTCTATCGTATTTTTAAACGTTTCT
Source organism: uncultured Methanocellales archaeon (assembly GCA_964412405.1). GTDB lineage: Archaea > Halobacteriota > UBA148 > UBA148 > JAJOKI01 > JAJOKI01. The sequence goes on from CAYPOB010000077.1 coordinate 1,931, forward strand.
TCATATGCACCACGTGCAGCCTCTCTCTGAATAATTGGCATTCCGATTGCCTTTGATTGTACGGACATCGATTCAGAATGTAATCCGTGGCATCTTGTCCCGTCTTTTGATGTAAAATTCAATAGATGTGAAACTTCAATACCGTCCAGTGTTGCTTTATAATATGCAAAAGAGCTGTCCTTCCCCCCGCTCCATAGCGCGACCGCTTGTCTAATATTATCCAACTCCTCCAATGCGTCGGCCGGTCTAAAATCAAAG
>CAYPOB010000078.1:0-2154 GCA_964412405.1 uncultured Methanocellales archaeon
TTTCTTCGGTCAGGTACAGGATCGTCTCCAGGTACTCCTCGAAGCGATCTTGATGTATATGATGCATATATGATATTTAGGGATACAAAAATACATAAAGGTTTCTGACTTCCATCTGGCTGGATTTCGTTTATATATGTTCCTACTAAAATAAGAGGATGATAAACATCGGATTCATGATTCCAGAACCTAAGGGGATTGGGGGTACCCATCGACATGGTCGTGGCCATTAAAGCGACAACCAACACTATAGCCACATCAAAGAGGTTAGCCACCCCAAGCAAGGGATTCCCATCTCATATTCATTTAGAAATTCGTTTGCATGTGCCCTATCCTAAAATAATTATAGGAAATCGTGAATGTTTCTAAAATTCCCAGCAAGATAATATCGGATTCAAAGAAGTATACCATATAAATCAAATTTATGATTTATTTATGATTTCAACTACACCAATTCAGTATTTATATAAAAGAGAATGGATAAGAAGTGATCATCTTGGTCTCCTTTAACTTCTACATCCTTTACACCCATCTCCACATCCCCCTCCACAACGTCCTTCGCATCCACTGTGACGGCCATTCATTTTCAATTCGAAGAGGCATTTTTCTAGTGCTGAGGTGCCACATTTGTGACTTCTCACAACCGGGACGCGATTTTCCTTGGCAGTAGATATGACCATCTTAGCCGCAGGATGTGAAATTAAGTTCGTAAACATGACCACTCCCTGTGAGTTTTTCAGGGTATTGCACAAGTTGGGTTTGAATGAATCGAATATCCTTGCCTTATACCCCATCTTACTCGCAACCCTTTCATAGTGCCTCTCAAGCCTATCAAGACCGCCGACGATGATGACCGACATCATGTTAATCTACCCCCTTCCTCTATTCTCCCTCTATTGTTGTCGACTTTGACTTCAATATTTTCAATGACTTCGAGACTTATCCTCTTCAGCGTGTTGATGACGATCTCTCTGCTTACCCTTATTATGAGATCGACTCTATCCAAGCTGCGCATCCTCGTCTCCTCAACCACTAATTGATTTATTTTTTCCTCATCGATGATAAAGTTCATTTGTGCCCTCACCTCTTGACGCCATCCATCTTTCGCCGTTAATATTAATTTTAGGTCACCCTAAACTATGTCATTAGGTATATAAATAGATTGCCCAAAAATTTGATTTTTATTGAGAATTCGAAGAATTAGCCCTCATTCAAAGAACCGGTGGCTTTTATTTTTATCTTCACATGGACGCTTTCCAGTTTTACAAAATGTTCAAAGTGTCCAAACCAGTTATGACGAACTGGGGCAATTTTTACAAAGTTTACAAAACTTTTTGATATATTCTATCGTCTCGGGTGCTTTTAGAACCATAGGGGGGTCAATATTTTCTTTCGCTTTGGGTTTGATCACTTGCCTTGACTATCAAAGTTACATCTGTTACCGTCCCCTCTTTGTTTACCAAGGATATTTACTCTAGCTGATATATGGGGCATCTGTCAGCCGCCAATAATCTGGTCCACTTTTGCTCCGAGTTCCTCACATATAATGGCTTGCGTAGGAATGAAAACAAAGTTGAAGTTGTTTTCCTCCACTATTGCTGGCACGGGACCACCGGGAAGGGCTGAAGCCATATTGAACTCTGTCGCATACAGCTCGGCTGCTTCTGGGCTCATGATGATGTCGGCCAGTTGGAGATGATAATACGTTGGATTATCCGGGATTACCATAAAAGCAGGCCTGGCAATCGCACCATCTTCAGGCCAGATTACCCCTACTTTATCATCTCTTACTAACACATCCAGCAGACTGGCAACTCCTACCACTACTGTTCCCTCCTTTACCGCCGCAGATACCTCACGCCTTTTACCTGCTACATCTGCATTCTCAACCAATCTCGTAAAATCTTCTTCATCAAGATGATAGTAAAACGCCATCGCTCCCCATGCACCCAGGCAGCCCTTAGTAATAATACCTATCGGTTGCTCAAAATTAGCCAACTCTTGCCATGTAGACGGCACATCTGCTCGTGAAATGAGATCAGGATTGTAGATGATGACATAAGCATCAACCCAAACTAAATGCAGCTCCCCATGAGGATCAGCCAATTCAGTAAATTCCTGGCGAACGGGATATCGATCCGGAAACTCGGCAAT
>CAYPOB010000079.1:0-2096 GCA_964412405.1 uncultured Methanocellales archaeon
CTGCTCGAATATGATGTTGAAAAGTCGGACATCACGGTCACGATCGAAAAATCGGTCAAGTCGATAAGGCCGCGTCTTGCATGTGCAGTTGTCCGTGGCTTGCGCCTAAATTCCGACAGCATCAAATCCCTGATGACATTGCAGGAGGATCTGCACTGGGGGCTCGGACGCAATCGAAAGAAGATGTCCATCGGCGTGCACGACATCTCGAAGGTAAATTCGCCATTCAGGTATCTCGATGCCGCTCCTGATTTTGAATTCGTCCCACTCGAGTGCGACCAGAAAATATCAATGCGCCAGATACTTGAAACCCACTCGAAAGGAGCGAAATTTGCCCATATTCTGGCAGGGGCAGGCCGCTATCCGCTGATAGTCGACTCTGCAGATAATGTGCTATCGTTCCCGCCGATCATCAATTCATCGCTGACGAGTGTTACCGAAGACACCACCGATGTGTTTGTCGAGGCGACAGGTACAGATCATTCCATATCTGTGGCATTGAACATCGTGGTCACTGCGCTGGCGGAAAGAGGCGGCAAAATCGAGTCCGTTGAGGTTATTTCGGACGGTAAAGGAGTCGTAATGCCTGACCTGTCTCCGACGACCAGGGAGATTCAGGTCAGCGAGGTCAACTCGCTCCTCGGACTAAATCTGACGGCAGAGCAAATATCCAACGAACTCGGAAAAATGAGATTTGGCGCCGTCATTAATGATGGAGAAATCAAGGTTGTCGTGCCACCCTACAGGGCGGACATACTGCACACCTGGGATATAATCGAAGATGTTGCAATTGGATATGGATATGGTCGATTCGAGCTGGCATTTCCAGAAACACCTGGAATTGGAAAGCCCCATCCCATCGAGGACAAAATGGCAGTTGTCAGAGAAATAATGACGGGGCTCGGCTTTTTAGAGGTCATGACGTTTACTTTAACCAACGAACAGGTGCATTTCGATATAATGCGGCGCAAAATAGAAAAGGTCACCAAAGTCAAACATCCGATCAGTGAAGCCCATACTATAATCCGATCATCCATTCTGCCGAATTTATTGGAAATTCTGTCGCTGAACAAACATCGAGAACTCCCCCAGCAAATATTCAATGTAGGAGACGTGGTCATCAATTCCAAGAACGTACAGCGACTTGCCAGCGTATCCATGCATGCTGCCGCTAATTTTGCCGAGATAAAATCCATACTCGAATCGGTGATGTGGGAGCTCGGCCTTGAATACGATATCGTCGAATCGGATGACCCTGCATTTTTAGAAGGAAGAAGGGCATCAGTAAGGGTAGATGGCAAGACTATCGGGGTATTTGGCGAAATACATCCGGATGTGATAACCAACTTCGAATTAGGTCATCCAATTGTGGCGTTCGAGTTGGAGCTTTTTTAATCTCATGCCATAGACGATGCCCACAAAGAGTCCGCTCAAATGGGCAGTGCGTGCCACCATATCGTCTGCGCCAATGAGAAGGATGTCCATTGCCGCAAAGAGGATGACCGCATATGTGATTTTCATTGGGATGAAGTATATATATGCCTTTATATGGGGTGCGATGATCGCGAGGCACGCAAAGACGCCGAACAGGGCACCGCTTGCGCCTACCACTGGGTTTTCTGACGTTAGGAGATGGCCAGTGCCTGCGACGATTCCCGACAACAAATAAATCGTCAAGAACGTTTTGCTTCCAACCCGTCTTTCCAGCTCTGGTGCAAAGAAAAACAGGAACAGCATATTGAAGAACAGATGCCCTGGACTGCCATGCAGGAACAAATATGTCACAAGAGTCCACGGCCTTGAGAGGACAGTATCGGGATTCAAAATAAACATATCTAAATATGATGGAATAATAAACTGCAAGATAAACGATACGATGCATGCCACTAAGATGATGATCGAGTAGTTCTGTTGATCTGCTGACATGGATGTTCTTATTCGCTGATATTTTTCATGCACAAATCATTATTATTATGCAATCGCAGATAAGGTTTATCTATAGAAACCAATACCAATCAATGCAATAGGTATCGTGGTGAACCATGAGGACGATTGACTGGAGCGACAACGGCCATATTATATTAATAGATCAGACG
>CAYPOB010000080.1:0-1961 GCA_964412405.1 uncultured Methanocellales archaeon
TTAGGTGCAATTGCAATAATTAAGGAATATGGAACTGAATGAAAACATATCTACGTTAAAGAAAAAGGTAATTCTCAGACTTGCAATGCTCCCGATATTTTTAGGACTGCTTCTCTTTCTGCCTGCTGGAACATTCAGGTTTTGGGAAGCATGGATTTATTGCATTATCCTCGTTATCCTATCGACTTTTGCAACTATCTATTTTTTAAAGAGATCCCCAGGGCTTGTGGCACGCCGTATGAAATCAAAGGAGAAGGAAAAAGAGCAAAAAATTATAGTAATGTTTTCAAGCGCCGTTCTTTTAATCGGGTTCATAACTTCTGGTTTAGACCATCGCTTTCATTGGTCGGAAGTACCGGTATATCTTGTCATAGCGGCGAATGTTTTCGTTTTGTTGGGATATCTAATAGTTGTCCTTACCATGAGAGAGAATGAGTATGCTTCTCGTATTATTGAGGTTGAAAAGGGACAGAAAGTTATATCAACAGGACCCTATGCCATAGTTCGTCATCCTATGTATTCAGGAACAGTGCCGTTGCTCTTATTTACCCCCATTGCATTAGGCTCATTTTGGGCATTAATCCCTTTTCTTTTCCTTCCGATTCTGCTCGTATTCAGGATATTAAACGAAGAGAAGGTTTTGTTAAAAGAGTTACCAGGGTACAAGGAATATTATCAAAAGACACGTTATCGTTTAATTCCCCTTATTTGGTGACTTATTGGGCGTTAATATATGAACCCATCTCAACAGTCTGATGATCTTGATATGTAGTTTTGAAATGACCTTTATAGTTAATTATGTCGCTTGGTATCGTTAGAAAAGGAATTGGCGGGGAGATGCCGTAGCTATGGTTGTAATTCTCCTTTGCCGCTCAATTCGCGCTGCCGTTCGGTGCTCATCCCTATGAGTATCTCATAGATTTGTTTTACTGCGCCAGCATCCAAGTTACGTTCCGTTGCCGCTTCCACCATTCTTTTTAGCACGACCTCTCTCTGCCCCTCATCGTTGATGTCTGTGCCCTCCTTTTTCTTTGCCCCAAACACATCTTTCGCCAGATCGGTTCGCTGAGCTATGAGTCCTATAATCTGGTCGTCGATCTTTTGGATTTTCTCCCGAACGCCCTTCAACGACATCATTTCACCCCCATGCCATCATTATTGATTTTCGTCTTTATTATTTTTCCGTTAAAATCGCCCCATGCCCTACTTACTGCATTGACTCTATTCTTATTCACCAGTGCCGTGAATGCCGTCCCGGTCCCTGCGAGACCTACTCCGCTTGCCCCTGCTTCCAGTCCACGCAATATTATCTCTGGATCAAAACCAAGGGCAGCACAATAGAGGATGCCATTTAACGTCATCGCCTTTTCGAACTCGCCCTCAAGAGCCAAATTGTATGCGATATCAATTGCAGGAGCGAGAAGCCTTGACCTTTCTACATTTGTGTCCGAGGTAAATGCCATCTCCCCTGGCACAAAAATCAATACATCTGAATCCCTCTCCACTCGCTTTATGAGCTGCTGAGTCCTGTTATCGGTCACCACGATGCCGCCCAAGAAGGATGCAGCAGCATCGTCAAAAGCACCAGTTATCGTCACTCCTACATCAACGGCGGCTTTAACCCCGATGCGTATAGTCTCCAATGGTTCCATCTCCTCTCCCAGCGCATCCAACGTAGCCATAACGGTGGCATTCGCCGCAGCACTGCTGCTTTTTAACCCTCTCGCAATGGGGATTTCACTGCTCGTTCTAATGTGCGCACCGCCTCTATAATCAAACCTTTTCAGCACCAACTCTGCACAGCGCTCTATTAACGTGGCGTCGCCCCCCTCCTCGATTTCTCCCTGAACACCTTTCATATCCTTGTCCAACTCGACCTCTGCGGTGGTTCGCAAATCAACGGCAAATGCTGAACCTTTCCACGTTGCAATCGCGTTTATAATCGTGCCTGCGCCGCAGGC
>CAYPOB010000081.1:0-1859 GCA_964412405.1 uncultured Methanocellales archaeon
GGGAGACACCGAGTGGTCATGCGTTCAAATCGCATCGGGCCCATAGGTTCACCTGATAAAATAGTGCTACCAACCGAACAATGTGAGGGGGGTGCGCACGTGTATCAAACCCTTTGCTCCGGTAGTGTAGTCCGGCCAATCATTCCGGCCTTTCGACAACCTTTAAAAAAGGTTGATCAAAAACGGTCAACACGTTAAGGATTGGAAGAAAGCCGAAGACTCGGGTTCGAATCCCGACCGGAGCATGACGAACAAGGAGAGGAATGCGACGATCTGTTAAGAAATTGAAATGCTCCACAAACTTAAAATCGTCATAGTTATATTTATTTAATCTATGCCGCGCCGTAAAGACCATTTTTACCATAAAGCGAGAAGATGTGGATACCGATCCAGGGCTTCGTACAAACTCCAGCAGATCAATGATAAGTTCAAGCCAATCAAGAGGGGCGCTACAGTGGTCGATCTTGGTGCAGCTCCCGGGGGTTGGCTCCAGGTTGCAAAGGAGATATCCGGCGGTTTTATCCTGGGCATTGACCTCCAGAAAATCGCCCCCATAGAAGGTGTGGAAACTCTCGGGGGAGACGTAACCGATCCTGCCATGATTGAAAAAATCAAGGGAATGATCGAGAAGACGGGCGGCGCAGATGTGGTCATTTCTGATATAGCGCCAAACCTCTCAGGCAACTGGAGTCTGGACCATGCGCGCTCTATCGATTTATCCAATTCTGCGTTGAATATTGCCGTAGAGATACTCAAACCGGGTGGAAATTTTATAGTGAAAGTATTTCAAGGCGATATGTTCTCTGACTTCTTTAGTGATGTCAAGAAATATTTCAGCTTTGTAAAACCACATACTCCAACGGCATCCAGAAAGGAGAGTGCTGAGATATATATCATCTGCAAAGGATTTTTGCGATCTCCTCCAACGGGGCATTCGTCTTGAATGACGTACCTGAAAAATGAGTCCTCGATGCCTTAAAACCAGCATCACATAACGCAGATATCGTCGACCCTATCGGCGGCGGGTTGATTTTCAGTTTTTTGCACATCGCGTGTTGGTCATAAAAAGTGAGAATCTCCTGTTCTTCAGCGCACAATCGCACGAGTTTTATAGCGGTTTGTCGTGTGCCCAATTTCCGATGCTCAAGTTCACGTAGAACCAGGCCGCAAAATTTCTTGTCATGTAGTCTCCCCAGCCAAAGAGGGCCTGCCAGTGATATGGTATCGGCGCAAGAAGGACACTTTTCCGGCATGGAAACGGTTAAGCCATGTTTCCAACTTCTAAAGCCGCAGCCAAAACAATGGCATATAAAACCCACTTGCTCCATCATTTCATTTGACTTTGCAGCGCCTTTTTCCACAGCTAAATAAACCCTAACATAGTGCTCCATGGCATAGGATAATAAAGGCGACATCGATTTGTCGCATCTCGCAAGATTTCTGGCAATCGCACCTAAAAGGATGCGTACCCCCATCTCTGAGTGATATTCCGTCTTAAGAGGGGTGGCGCCATATTTTCGAATGCCTGATGCCCTGTGGGCGCCGCACAGTGGCGCTGTGTCGGTGGCGGTTATGCAGAGCATTTTTTTTACCGAGCGGCAGGCAGAATCTAAAAATGGCATTGGGGTGCCAAACGGGTCTACATCTACTATATCGAAATGAGACTCAGAAAGCAGTACATTCGCATTTTTATTCTGCGCCATGGCATTCAACTGATTCTGTTCGATATTTCTCTTGATCAATTCATATGCCCTTGGATTCCAGTCGTTTATCACTACTTTTAAACCGACTTCATTCGCCATCCGCACCCCCCTGATGCCTGTGGCTCCGAGCACATCTATATATGTATCCTGCTTTCT
>CAYPOB010000082.1:0-1782 GCA_964412405.1 uncultured Methanocellales archaeon
GCGAAAGTGGCAAAGCCACTTTCTTAAGAAAACACTTCTGCGAAGTGTTTTCGACTACAACTCCATCAGATGCATAATCGATAGGCTTTCTTGATACATAAAAGTATCAAAACAACGTTCACGGCAATGCCCGAATCCACTCGTTAAGTAGGGCACAATACTCAGGTCGGCACTCCTCAGTACAGCCACAGCATGGTGCAATCATATCGCCCACCATCAGCGACCTGAATTTTGGTTTCCGATACATCACTCGATATGTCTTGACACCATTGACAACTTCCGATTCGCGGCGTATCAATCCATTTTTCTCAAGATTGTTTAGAACTCTCGAACATTTTCTGTGGTCGATTCCCAACTTTTGCCATATGTCTTTCTGGTAAGTTGTCCCGTTAGAGCAAACCAATTCCAGTACCTCTTCTTCCAGTGTGAGTGTCATTTTATCACTAATTAATGGGATTTATGAGGACGATGTTATTTCCACGTATGATCACCGAACCCAGCGCCCTTGATTTTTCTCCATCGAGCAATTCAACTGTACTTATAACGTGTAGATTTAAATAGTCGTCCGCGCTCTTCAATATACCCTCGAGAACGTATTTTTTGCCCTTCATCTCGATCCGAATTTTAGAACCGACCAACTCTTGGACCTTTTTATTTGGAAACAAAGTAAAACCCCCCAATCTTTTATGCGTCCTATGTATCTATAATTTGCCCTTTCGATCATCTTAACTTCTTTTGTCGCAGATCAGAGACCGACTAAATCAAAACCGACTAAATCTTCCAGATTTAGACGGAGTCGCAGATGTCCCATCTGCGACATGTTTCATCTGTAACATTTAGACGGTGCTACAATTCCATTGTAGCTCTGCCAGATGCACCAGATGAAACATCTGGTGGAGTCATAGATCTCCGATCTGTGACCTCTGCGAGAGTTGTATACAGAATTTTCAACATGTCTCAGTTCAACGCACCAATTACCTCAGATAGCCCAGCACGGATTCGAACCGTGGTCACAAGGTCCAGAGCCTTGTATGATTGACCTCTACACTACCGGGCTAATATCATCTATACTGAAGACGCTCATATATATGCATTCTTCTGGCGGTAAATCCATCTTTTGCGATGACTTTTCGGTCAATTTGATCGGAGCGCCCTTTATTAGTACTATGGGAACTTGTTCGTCAGCTTCCCCCATCAAGAGCTGAGCCGCAGAAGCCAAATCATCTGCTATCGCCCTGAACGTCACCCGCAATTCCCTTCCAAATATATCCTTCTTTCCCCTGAGGTCCTCCACCGCCTCCATCCCTGCGGTCGCCAGTGCAACCCCAATAACACCTTTTTTAAGTGGAATAGTCCTGCTGTCGGCAATTATCGTGCCAGCCCTCTTGCCGGTCCTTTTATGGATACTCCTCCTGATCCGTTCCGCCTCTCTGAAGGGGTGCGATGGCTGCAGGACGACATGACCCTCTGGGGCGTTGGAGACATCTACACCCGCATTGACGGTAAACCACCCGTCCTTGGACGTCAACAATATCTTTGCCACGCCCCCATATATTTCATCTGCTTCCCCAAGGACGACCTCGACGACGGCTGCATCCATCTTATAACTCTTCGCCATCCTCCTTGCAGCACTGGATGGTATGACTCGGTCCAACCTCTGTATCCTGCCCTGGGCAGTGGCTACCGCCGACTCAGCGATTACCAGGACGTCCCCGTCCTCGATTTCCAGCTTTTCCCTTTTCAGCGCGCTCATCAATATCTTAACGATATCGTGTCCCGGCC
>CAYPOB010000083.1:0-1522 GCA_964412405.1 uncultured Methanocellales archaeon
AGCAAAACGAAGGGCTAAATGCCCTTCTTCCCCAATTTTTTTTGTTTTTCGAACCCTTATCTCAGCGACAGCTTTAAATTATGTGACAACAATGTTTTCACGTGGTCAAATGGCAGAAACCAAGTACGTTGGGTTTAGGATTTCAAAAAACTTTGTGGCAGATCTTCTCTCGAGAGAGCGGTGAAAATCGCAAAGCTATCGCTACCTGATTTCATCGATTTAGAATGAAAGATAAAATCAATTAGGCAATTCCATTTTTCGCAATTCTTATTACGTCTGCATCCAATGACATAGTGGAAAAGGGATCAAATGACCGTATCCATTGCACTCGCAGGTAAGCCGAATGTCGGCAAATCATCGCTTTTTAAAGCTGCGACACTGATAGATGTCGAAATTGCGAGCTACCCATTTACGACCATAGATGTCAATCATGGCATGTCACATGTGCGCACGAAATGCCCCTGTAAGGAGTTCAAGGTCAATTGTAAAAACTGCATAGATGGGAACAGGTTCGTCCCGATCGAGTTGATAGACGTGGCTGGTTTGGTCCCGGACGCACATAAGGGAAAGGGGCTTGGAAACGAATTCCTGGATAACCTGCGTCAGGCAAAGGCCATCATACATATAATAGATGCTTCCGGCGGCACGGATGCAGAGGGCAATTCGATAGAAGTGGGGACGCACAATCCTGCTGATGACGTACAGTTCCTGGAGAGGGAAATTACGATGTGGTTGTATGGCATCATCAAGCGCCACTGGGCACGATTGTCGCGAAAAGCGCATTCGAAAATGGAGCACCTCCTTACTGAGTTGCTGGCAGGAGTCGGCATAGATGAAACACAGATAAAGATAGCACTGCATAATACGGCGCTGAATGTCGATAGGCCCACAAACTGGTCAGACGAAGAGATGATAAAATTCGCTGATGAAATTAGAAAAATCAACAAGCCGATGATAATCGCGGCAAATAAGATCGATATAGCGCCTGATGAATGTATCCAGCAGCTTCGTTCATTGGAGAAGGAAGGGCGCACCATAATACAGGCGAGCGCCGTGGCAGAACTTGCGCTCAGAATGGCGGACAAAAAAGGATTGATATCGTATCTACCAGGGGGCCTCGATTTCCAGATAAAAGCAGTCGACAAATTGTCTGGCGCCCAGAGAGAGGGGTTGGAACGCATAAGAACTCTGATAAAAAAGTATGGCAGCACAGGTATCCAGCAGTGCATAAACAAAGCGGTTTTTGAGTTATTAAATCACATCGTCGTCTATCCTGTAGAAGATGAAAACAAATTCACAGACAAAAACGGAAATGTGCTGCCGGATGCATTCTTGATGAAAAGAGGTGGGACAGCACATGATCTGGCATATATGATTCACACCGATTTAGGGGCGGGATTCCTATATGCTGTGGATGCCAGGACGAAGCGCAGAGTGGCAGAAAAGCACGTGCTGGAAGATGGAGATATCATCAAGATAGTTTCCACCTGAGTAGTGTTGAAGTCTCTTCGACTACAACTCC